>NZ_CAXSHM010000010.1:0-91234 GCF_964237335.1 uncultured Sphingomonas sp. | reverse complement strand
GCTACCCTCGCCGTCTGACGTCCCGCCCACAACCGGGGGGGGGTGAGTAATTACGATCGACAGGCGTGGAAGGTACCCGAGCTGCACTGCCTGCTGGGTGACCGAGAAGGCGCCTGAGATGATCGACTGGCTGGCGATCACCGTCGCCGCGGCGGCGAGGAACAGCATCGGCACGAGCAGCGGCTTGGGCGTCATCAGGTAGAAGGGCGACGCGATCGTCTTGGGGTCGCCGAGCACCAGCGCCGACTGTCCGGCATAACAGAGCAGCAGCGCCGGCAGCGCCAGCCACAGCCACGCCCTGCTGATCGCGCGGCGGCCGAAATGGCCCATGTCGGCATAGAGCGCTTCGGCTCCGGTCACCGCCAGCACGACCGTGCCGAGGGTTAGGAACGCCCGCGCCGGATCGTCGAGAAAGAAGGTCGCCGCATAGCTCGGGCTAAAGGCGGCGAGCACGATCGGATGCGCGACGATCTGCGCGCCGCCGAGCACGCCGATCACCAGGAACCACAGCAGCATGACGGGTCCGAACATCCCGCCGATCCGGTCGGTGCCGAAACGCTGGCCCGCGAACAGCAGCACAACCAGCACCAGCGTCAGCGGCAGGATCAGGTCCGCGAAGCGCGGGTGGACGAGCGTCAGCCCCTCGACTGCGGACAGGATCGAGATCGCGGGCGTGATCACCGCGTCGCCATACAGCAAGGCGGTCGCGGCGAGCGCGGCCAGGCCGATCCAGCGCACCGCCGGCGACCCGGCGGCGACCCGCTGCACGAACGCAAGCAGCGCGAAACTGCCCCCCTCGCCGCGATTGTCGGCGCGCATCGTCACGAAGACGTATTTGACCGTGACCACCAGGATCAGCGTCCAGATCAGCAGCGACAGCACGCCGAGCACGTGGAAGGAAGTGATCGACAGCCGGTGCGGACCGACGAAGCTGTCCTGAAAGGCGTAGAGCGGGCTGGTGCCGATATCGCCAAAGACGATGCCCGTCGCGCCCAGCGCCAACCGCCAGGTGCCGGAGATGTCCTTGGAATCTGGCAGGCTCATTTGCGTGATCCGGGAAAATGGCGAAAGTAGTCCGCCAACTACACACCGCCACGGACCGTCGTTCACCGCGGAAACGGCACGCCCAACCGACTCGAAGATCAACGTCCCGCTGTCCGACAAAGCGGCGATACGCATCACCGGGCTCGATGAGCTGACGTCGAGTTATGTCGACGACTCGGCCCGGTGCTTGAGCCGCAAGCATTATCCCAACCCTGCCGCGACTTGGCGAAGGCGGGTTCGATTAGGCTGATCGCCTCGCCATCACCAAGTGGGCTATCGCACGGAATGCACTTTCGAAGCCGGGCAAGAGGGGTGGGCCCAGTCCCACGCTACAAGGTCAGAAGTTCCCCGTTGTCGCCCCGGCAACCTCCTGTGCCCGAGAACTGACAGCCAGGTGTCTGAAAGCTGGTGCACCCGACTGGATTCGAACCAGTGGCCTCTGCCTTCGGAGGGCAGCGCTCTATCCAGCTGAGCTACGGGTGCCGACAGCCATGCTCGTAGCAGGCGGCTGGGGGGTTCGCCAGCCTCTTTACTCGGCGGGTCGCGACGCGACGGCAGCTGGGGCCGATCACTCCTCGACCGAACCCGCTCCGGCCGAGCGTTTGAGCGCGGGCGGCGGTGTCTTGGGTTTGAACGCGCACAGGTCGGCGACGAGGCAGCGCCAGCATTCGGGGCTGCGCGCCTTGCAGACGTAGCGGCCGTGCAGGATCAGCCAATGGTGCGCGTGGAGGCGGTACGGTTTGGGCGTCACGCGCTCCAGCACAAGTTCCACCGCCAGCGGCGTCTTGCCGGGCGCGAGGCCGGTGCGGTTGCCGACGCGGAAGATGTGCGTGTCCACCGCGAACGTCTCCGCCCCGAAGGCCACGTTCATGACGACATTGGCGGTCTTGCGTCCGACGCCGGGCAGCGTCTCGAGCATGTCGCGGTCGGCCGGCACCTCGCCGCCGTACTGCTCGGCAAGGATGCGCGAGAGCGCGATCACGTTCTTCGCCTTGGTGTTGAACAGCCCGATCGACCTGATGTGCTCCTTCAGCGCCGCCTCGCCCAGCGCCACCATCTGTGCCGGGGTCGTCACCTCCTCAAACAGGCGACGCGTCGCGCGGTTGACGCCGACATCGGTCGCCTGCGCCGACAGGACGACCGCAACCAGCAGCGTGTACGGGTTGACCGACGCAAGCTCGGTCTCGGGCTGGGGGTCGGCGGCGGCGAGCCGCGCGTAGAATTGGGCGACGTCCCCCTTCTTCACGGCAGGACTTTGCCCGTTCCCGCCCGGCTCTGCGCCCGGTTCAGAACCCGAGCACCTGCGTCATCGTGTAACGCCCCGCCGGCTGGCCCGCGAGCCAGCGCGCCGCCCGGATCGCGCCGCGCGCGAAGATCACGCGGCCGTCGCCGCGGTGGCCGAGCTCCAGCCGCTCGCCGTCACCGGCAAAGATCACCTGATGATCCCCCACCACCGATCCGCCGCGCAACGAGGCGAAACCGATCGTCCCTTCCGTGCGCGCGCCGACGAGGCCTGCGCGGCTATCGACGCGGACTTCGCCCAGGCTGGTGTCACGCCCGGCCGCGACCGCCTCCCCCAGCAGCAGCGCAGTACCCGACGGGGCGTCCACCTTGTGGCGGTGGTGGAACTCGACGATCTCCACGTCCCACTCCGCGCCCAGCCGTGCCGCCGCGTCGCGCACCAGGATGCTGAGGAGCGTGACGCCGAGCGAGGTGTTGCCGGTCTGCAGCACCGCGATGTCGCGTGCCGCGTCGTCGATCATGACATGATGCGCGCGCGAAAGACCGGTGGTGCCGACCAGCATCGGCGTGCCGGCAGCGCGCGCGGCCGCCAGATGCGCCTCGACCGCGCTCGGGGTGGAGAAATCGACCAGCACGTCCGCGGCGCGCGCGAGCTGCGCCGGATCGTCGCCCGCATCCGCACCACCCGCGGGGGCAGCGCCCTCGTCGCGCAACAGCTCGATGATCGCGCGGCCCATGCGGCCGGCGCTGCCGTAGATGCCGATGGTGGGCGCGGCCCGGCCGCGCGTCGCCGGGGGCGTGATCAGGGTCGGATCGGCGGAGGTGGGCATGGCAGGCTCCTGCCACATCAGCGTGGCCCATCGCAGCGGCCGTTTGCCGGCGAGTGATCGACGTCAACTCGAAGGACGACGACCTATCAGCGCCACGACGCGGCGCGGATGTGAAAAGAGGTTGCCGGGCACCTCCCGGCGACCCGACAACCTCCTGACATGGTCAGCGGCCGGAGAGCTCCAGCCCAGAAAGCCATGCACCGCCAGTGTGAACTAGCGGCGGGCCTCCCGAACGAACTGAACCGACCCCACTGCTGAACCATGAGACATCGGATCACCTCCTTTCGCTTGTTGATAGCCAATGCGACCGTCTCCGGTCGCAGGCACAATGTGAGTCATGGAGGCGCCGCGCGCAAGCGGCAATTCGATGCAGTTGCGACAAAGCGTTCGCGTCAGCCACGGCAGTCCTCAACGACTCGCTCGACCTCGGCCCAGGCGGGCAGCACGAGCGGCGGCGTGCCCGCCTGTTCGACGACGAAGCGCCCGCGGCTGAAGCCGATCGCGTCGAGGAGCGGGTCGTTGGCGGGCAGCGACGCACTTACGCCGTGGGGCGGATCACCGTCCGCCGCTACCGACAACACGCGCGTCATGCTCGACGTTCGGATCGTGAACGCAGTGCCGATCGCACCAGGACGTTCAAGGTGGACGTGCCGATCGTTGCCGCACTCGATCCTGAAGGCACCGGTGCTTCCACTACCGAACGAGGCCTGTGATCCGAAGGAGGTTCGTTCGTACCGCCAGTCTCCCGGCGTCTGCGGCCAGTCGCGCCAGTCGATCGGCACCACCGCCGGAGCCGCGGGTGCCGGGGGAGCCACCAAGCGGACCGGTGGCGCGGCGACGGGCGCCGGCGGGCGCGGCGCGCTCGGCGGGGCGACGCAGCTCGTGACGAACGACAGGACGGCCGCCGCCGCCAGGGGGATCAGGATACGCACCCCGCCCCTATGCGCGCGGCAAGGCTGCCGCTCAACATCCGTCACGGAACCGGCACGCCCGCCGACCGGTTCACGAGCCGGACAGGAGACACGACGTGACCGACAAGACCACCGCCCCGACGCTGCTGCTCGTGCAGGCCACCATCGCCGACACGCTGAAGGTGGAGGGTCGCGATGGCGACCATGTCGGCGCGGTCTATGCGGCGATGATCCACAAGTCGTCGGGACAGGTGACATATGCGGTGCTCAGCCTCGGCGGGTTCCTAGGCATGGGCAAGAGCTTCTACCCGGTGCCGTTCTCGCTATTGACCTACGATCCCGTACGCGACGTGTACGTCGTCACGATCGACAAGCGCGTCCTGGAGGGCGGCCCTAGCTGGTCCAACAACGCACCGACGTTCGACCAAGCCTATGCAGACCGGGTTTCGAGCTATTACGGGGTGGGCAAGACCGACGTGGCGAACAACTAGGCGGCGCGGGGCACGATGCGGTCGAGCGACTCTCCGCCGTACCGCCTCACCTCTTCCATGTCGTAACTGTTCTGGAGGCGGAGAAAGAATCCGTCTGACATCCGGAAATATCGCGTGAGTCGTGCATCTAGCCAAGCGTCCACGGGTGCTTTGGATGCAACGAGCGCAGCTAGCCGGGCAGGATCAATACCGGCCTCCTGTGCGACTTCCAACAACGAGACCTCCGTGCCAATCAGAAAGTCTTCCCGCAGGATGTCGCCAGGATGGACGTTGTCCAATGGCTCGTCATCCGCGATGGTAGTCTTCGATCCGGACATCGTCAGCTCCTCCGTCTGACCAGCGGAAAGTGATCCGCCACTGATCGTTGACACGAACGCTATATCGCAGCGGGTCAAAGCCTTTCAACTGTTCAAGCCGGTTACCGCGTGGGTTCGACAGGTCGCTCAGCCGCTCAGCCACATCCAACTGCCGGAGCTTGCGGCGGGCGGTTTGTTGGATATCGGGCGGCAGACGACGGCTCCGTTGATTGATCCAGACGCGCTCGGTTTCGGGATCGTGAAAGCTCCGGATCATGAAGACTGCTCCTCCGGTCGAGGCTTAACAGATAATCAGCCGGTAATTGCGGCGGGTCTGTTGTCGCGCTCGGTCTGACAGCAGCTAACGCGCCCGCCGCCCGCCACCTCCCATCCGCATCTTCTGCTGGTTGCCGTAGCGCGTCTTGCGGGTGCCGGGCTTGCCCTCGTTGCTGCGGCCCATCATCGGCGCCTTCTGCTGTTCGACCGGCATCCCAAGCTCCTCCTGCTCCAACTGGCGGATCTCGTCGCGCAGGCGCCCCGCCTCCTCGAACTCGAGGTCGGAGGCGGCCTTGCGCATCTGCTTCTCCAGATCCTCGATATACGCACGCAGGTTGTGGCCAACCATGTGCGGACGGTCGTCGTCGATCGGCACCGTTACCTGATCGCCCTGCGAGACGTGGGCGATGATGTCGCCGATGTTGCGACGGATCGTCGTCGGCGTGATGCCGTGCTCGACGTTGTACGCCTCCTGCTTCTCCCGCCGGCGCGACGTCTCGTTCATCGCCCGCTCCATCGAGCCGGTGATGCGGTCGGCGTACAGGATCACGCGCCCGTCGACGTTGCGCGCCGCGCGGCCGATCGTCTGGATCAGCGACGTCTCAGAGCGCAGGAACCCCTCCTTGTCCGCGTCCAGGATCGCGACCAGCCCGCATTCGGGGATGTCGAGCCCCTCGCGCAGCAGGTTGATGCCGATCAGCACGTCGTACACGCCCAGCCGAAGATCGCGGATCAGCTCGATGCGCTCCAGCGTCTCGACGTCGGAATGCATGTAGCGGACACGGATCCCCGCCTCGTGCATATATTCGGTCAGATCCTCCGCCATCCGCTTGGTCAGCGTGGTGACGAGGGTGCGGAAGCCGAGCTCCGCGGTCTTGCGCGCTTCGACGATCAGGTCCTGCACCTGTTCCTCGACCGGCTTGATCTCGATCGGCGGGTCGATCAGCCCGGTCGGGCGGATCACCTGTTCGGCGAACACGCCGCCGGCCTGCTCCATCTCCCACCCGCCTGGCGTCGCCGACACGGACACGGTCTGCGGGCGCATCGCGTCCCATTCATTGAAGCGCAGTGGGCGGTTGTCGATGCACGACGGCAGGCGGAAGCCGTATTCGGCCAGCGTGATCTTGCGGCGGTGATCGCCCTTCGCCATCGCGCCGATCTGCGGCACCGTCTGGTGGCTCTCGTCGACGAACAGCAGCGCGTTCTCGGGCAGATACTCGAACAATGTAGGCGGCGGCTCACCGGGCAGGCGGCCGGTCAGGAAGCGGCTGTAATTCTCGATGCCGTTGCAGCTTCCCGTCGCGGCGATCATCTCGAGATCGAAATTGGTGCGCTGCTCCAGCCGCTGATGCTCGATCAGCTTGCCCTCCGCCTCCATCTCCTTCAGCCGCTCGGTCAGCTCGTGGCGGATCGCCTCGGTCGCCTGTTTCATCGTCGGGCCGGGGGTGACGTAATGGCTGTTGGCATAGACGCGGATCGAGCCCAGCGACGCGATTTTCTTGCCCGTCAGCGGGTCGAACTCGACGATCTCCTCGATGTCGTCGCCGAAGAAGCTGATCCGCCACGCCGCGTCGTCATAATGGGAAGGAAACAGCTCCAGCGTATCGCCCTTGACGCGGAAATTGCCGCGCTGGAACGCGGCGTCGTTTCGCTTGTATTGCAGCGCGACGAGCTTGCGGACGATCTCGCGCTGGTCGACGCTCTGGCCCTTCTTCAGGTCGAAAATCATCGCCGAATAGGTCTCGACCGAGCCGATGCCATAGATGCAACTGACGGATGCGACGATGATGACGTCGTCGCGCTCGAGCAGCGAGCGGGTGGCCGAATGGCGCATCCGGTCGATCGCCTCGTTCACCGAGCTTTCCTTCTCGATGTACGTGTCCGACCGCGGCACATAGGCTTCGGGCTGATAATAGTCGTAGTAGCTGACGAAATACTCGACCGCGTTGTTGGGGAAGAACGACTTGAACTCGCCGTAGAGCTGCGCCGCCAGGATCTTGTTGGGCGCAAGGATCAGCGCGGGGCGTTGCAGAGCCTCGATCACCTTGGCCATCGTGAACGTCTTGCCCGAGCCCGTGACGCCCAGCAGCACCTGGTCCTTCTCGCCCGCCAGCGCCGCGTCGACCAGCTCGCGGATCGCGGTCGGCTGGTCGCCCGACGGCGTATACTCGCTCACCAGATCGAAGCGCTTGCCGCCTTCGATCTTCTGCGGGCGCTGGGGGCGGTGGGGAACAAATCCCTCGCCGGTGTCCGGCTCGGCGAGGCTGGTGCGGATCTGGATTGGCATGGCCGGGATATGGTCCTACCTGAGGATCAAGCCAAGGCGATGCGTCCCGCGTCAGCCGGGCAATCATGAAGCCGGCCGATATTCCTGCGCGCCGGCCGGCATCGGCGGGTAGATGATCGGCTTGTCGCCATAGCGGGCGTGGAGGATACGCTCGCGCCGATCATCATCGCTCTCTCCGGGCCGCCTCAACGTACCAAAATCGAACTTGGCATCGAACTTCCCGCCGTTGATCGTGTAGTGCATCACGGTCCAGCGCTTGTCCGGCTCCTCGATGTACCAGGCGTCGAACAGTGCGTCGCATAGATCGGACCTGCCGGGATCGAAGTACCTGACTTGCGATCCCTCGTCTTTGTACAGGCTCGGACCGACCCAGCCATCGCCAGCCTCGACGTAGAGATAGACGCCGTCAGGCTGGCCGCCGACGACACTCATCGCGGCTCTGCCGATCATGGATAGCGCCGGGCCGAGCAGGTCATATTTGTCAGCGGCCACGGGCATGTCCTTTCGGCTCGTTGCTGAGGATGCGGGTGCTCGATCGCCCATTGACGATCGACTGTACGGTGAGCGAGTCGGGCCAACGGGAGTCGCCCGAGTAGTGCGCGGTGATATCGACATGCACGTGCTTGCCTGACCGGATGTTCTGCGCCCAGCTATCTTCTAGGGCGCGGTACTCGCCACGATTGACGTTCGCGTCTTGGGCGAAGTGGTTGAAGCTGTCCGTGGGTCCGCCGAACCGAGCGGCGATGAAGTGGCCGCCGTCGTCAGTAGCGCGACGATCAACGACGCCGGCCTGCTTCTGGTTCGCCCTCGACCGTTCCGGTGCGTCCGCAAGATACAAATCTCCCTTCGCTTCGTGCGTCCTGTCTATCGCGTCGGTACCGAATGTGTAGCCGTTCTTCTCGGTACGTTGAAGGGAGCCGGCGGGCAGCGCCAGAACCTGACCAGGACCGATCTTCGGGCCGGACTTGATACCATTCAGCTCTCTTATCTCCGTGGCGGAGAGTCCATGCTCGGCGGCAATGCTTTCCAGCGTGTCGCCGGGTTGCGAGAGGTATGGATCGCGCCCGGGATGCTGGCGCTGGTACGCCTGCCTCTCGTCATAGGTCATGTAGTAGCCGGTCGTGCCGCCGCCGCCTCCCGCTCCCCTACCGCCGCCGCTGAATCCGCCGCCGCCCCACGTCCCGCTGCCCGTGGCTTGATGCGAGCTCGGCCGCCGACTCATGCCCGCGCTGCCGCCGCCGTCGCCAGACGTGAACCGCCCGTCCTTGGGGTCGTGGTTCGGGTTGAACTTGACCTCGCGTGCTCCCCAGCGCGCATCTACCCGGATCAGCCGGCCCGTTCGGACCCAATGACTGAAGTCGAAGCCTTCTGTGATGCCTTCCGTCTCCCCCGCCATCCTCCCGCTCGAACGGAAGGGGAACGTCAGGACTTTTCCAACATTGCAAGCCGGCGCCTGCTCAGCCCTCGGCGAACAGCCGCTCGGCCTCCTCCGCCGTCAACTGGATGCCGAACAGCAGGCCGAGCCGCATCCGATACACGCGCGGGTCGGTGATCGTGCCCTCCGCCGCGCTCTCGCCCGAGCGGCGGCGATAGTGGCGGTCGGTCAGCGAGGCGAAGCCGTGCGGCAGGACGAGGCTGGCGATGCTGTGCGTCACGAAACGCGTGCCCGGCGCGGTGGATGCCCAGTGGTTGCCCATCGCGAGGTCCGCCTCCTCGACGGGTGCCAGCGTGAAGCCGTACTGCCGGCGCCAGCCCTCTCCCGTGCCACGCCCGTCGGTGGTCGCGGCCGGGCCGTCGCGCCACAGCATCCAGCCCGCCGCGTTCACCGCCTCCAGCCGGAACCGCGCGCCGTCGGGCGCCTCGGCCTGCGCGCCGTCGACCAGCGGCATCGGTGGGGTGTAGCTGCCGCCGAACCCGGCGTCGGCGATCCAGTCCTGTCCCTCGACCTCGACCAGGCTGAACGTGTGGGTAAGCGGCGGCGCCGGGCCATCCTCCGGGACACCCAGCCACACCCGCGCGAGGAGCGGCCGCGCCGCGAACCCCAGCGCGGCGAGCGCATCGAGGAACAGCCGGTTCTGCTCGAAACAATAGCCGCCACGCCGCTCGCCGACGATCTTGGCGAACACCGTGGCGGAGTCGATCGCGATCGGCCGGCCGAGCCTGACGTCGAGGTTCTCGAACGGCACCGACAGCCGGTGCTGGTGTTGCAACCGGGTCAGGCCCGCGGCGTCAGGCGTCGGCCGCACAGGCATGTCGATGCGGGCGAGATAGGCGTCGAGGTCGAACATGACAGGCGTTTGGAAACTCGCTTGGGGCTTGGCAGCCATCAGTCTTGTACTACTCCGTTTGCCCTGAGCCTGTCGAAGCCTGTCCTGGGCGACGCCGTAGGCGGCGTCGAAGGGGGCCGTCCTTCGTCGGAAGAAAGGACAGTGCTTCGACAGGGTCAGCATGAACGGGTTTTGGGGCGGAGCCCTGGCGGTTTAGCGCATCGCCTTCACCTCGTCCGTGTCGAGGCAGCGGAGCAGCGTTTCGCGGGGAACGGCCGCCACCGGCATTCGCGCGGCATAGGGCGCGATCTCGGTCGGGACGCCGATCTCGACAGGCGCGAAGCCCGTCTGCCCGGTGCAGCGCATCGCCGCGGCGAGCAGGCGCGGCGGCGTGTCGCGCGCCTCGTAGCTCAGGCGGAACGTGCCCCAGTGGATCGGGATCGCACGCGCCGCGGCGCTGCGGCGATAGACTTCGACGGCGTCGACCGGGCCCATGTGGCTGCCGATCGCCATCTGTCCGGGCACGAAACGAAACGCGCCGATCGGCAGCAGCGCGAGCCGGATCGGGCCGAACGCCGCCGCCTCCGCAGGCCACGTGCCGTCGCCCAGCCCCGTGTCGCCCGCGAACCACACGTTGCCGCCGCCCGGCAGCACCAGCACGAAGCCCGACCACAGCGCGCGGTTGCGGTCGCTCGCCGTCCGCGTTCCCCAATGATGCGCGCGCACCACCGCGACCGACACGCTGGGCGCGAGCGGCGTCGTCTCGCCCCAGTCGAGCGCCACCGCTCCGGGCTCACCGATGACCTCGTCGTTGCCCAGGCTGGTGACGATGCGCGGATGGTCGCGCTCGACCAGTCGCCTGAGCGTTGGCCGGTCCATGTGATCGTAATGATCGTGGCTGACGAGCACCGCGTCGATCCGGGGCAGGTCGTCGAACGCGACGCCGGGCGCGGTCACGCGGCGTGAGCCGAAGCGCATCGGCCCCAGTTGCGGCCCGGTCCGATCGCTCCAGATCGGATCGGTGACGATGTTGAGCCCGTGCGTCTGGATAAGCACGGTCGCATGGCCGATCCAGGTGACGACCAGCCGGTCGCCCTCGACGCGCGCGGGCGGGCGGCCCTGCGTGACCGGCACCCAATCGGGCCAGGCCGGGCGACCGTCACGCCCGGTCAACTGGTTCCACATGAACCCCGCGCGGCTGCCACCGCCGGGCAGGCCCTGCGTGTCCGCGTCGCCGTCGGGATTGAAGAACCGCTGCCCGTTGAAATGGTCGCTCTTTGGTCCCCGGTAATAGATGCGGTCGAGGAAATGGGGGACGATGGTGATCGCCAGCCCCAGCGCCACGACGACAAACAACAGGGTGGCCAACATGATCCAGAGCAGCTTCACGGGCAGTCCAACGAAGCGATGCCCGGATCGCTCCCGCGTCGTTACCGCTTGCCGCGAGCCGGCGGGTTGCGCACAACCCGGTCCATAGGCGGTCGATCATCTCACACGACGGGGGACATCATGCGCGCATTCTTTTCGGCCGCCACCGTGGCCTTCGCCCTGGCCACCCTGCCCGTCTCGGTAGGCGCGCGGACCGTTCCGGTGGAGGAACGCTCGATCGACGATCTCCAGGCGGCGATGACGGCGGGCAAGGCGTCGAGCGTCGACCTGGTGCAGGCCTATCTCGCCCGCATCGCCGCGATGGACCGCAAGGGGCCGACGCTGCGCGCCGTGATCGCGCTCAACCCCGATGCGTTGGCACAAGCCAAAGCGCTGGATGCGGAGCGCAAGGCGGGTCACGTGCGGGGCCCGCTGCACGGCGTGCCGATCCTCATCAAGGACAATATCGAGACGCTCGATCCCGTAGCGACGACTGCGGGCAGCCTGGCGCTGAAGGACAATGTCACCCGCCGCGACGCGCCGGTGGTGGCGCGGCTGCGCGCGGCGGGCGCGGTGATCCTGGGCAAGACCAACCTGTCGGAATGGGCCAACATCCGCTCGACGCGGTCGATGAGCGGGTGGAGCGCGGTCGGCGGCCTGGTACGCAACCCCTATGCGCTCGACCGGACCGCGTGCGGATCGTCGTCGGGCTCGGGCGCGGCGGTGGCGGCGAGCTTCGCGGGGGCCGCGGTGGGGACGGAGACGGACGGGTCGGTCGTCTGCCCCTCGTCGATCAACGGGCTCGTCGGGCTGAAGCCCACCATCGGCCTCGTCAGCCGTACCCATGTGGTGCCGATCAGCCATTCGCAGGATACGCCCGGGCCGATGGCGCGATCGGTGCGCGACGTCGCCGAGATGTTCGGCGCGATGGTGGCGGCGGACCCGGCCGATCCCGCGACCGCCGGCGCGGGCGCGTACGCGCACGATTACGCCGCCGGGCTGTCGGTCGGCGCGCTGAAGGGCATCCGCGTCGGCGTGATCCGGCCCGAGATGAGCCCGGCGCTCGCGGCGGTGTACGACAAGGCGCTCGGCGTCCTGCGCGCGGCGGGCGCGGAGCTGGTGGAGGTGACGCCGCCCAAGCCGGAAGGCATCGGCGCCGCCGAGCATCTGGTGCTGGCGACGGAGCTCAAGGCCGATCTCGACACCTATCTGGCCACAACCCCGCCGGCGGTGACCGCGCGCACGCTCGACCAGGTGATCGCCTTCGACACGGCCAACGCAGCGACCGAGATGCCGTTCTTCGGCCAGGAGCTGTTCGAAGAGTCCGTCAAGACCAAGGGGCTGACCGACCCCGCCTATCTCGCCGCACGCGCCAAATCGCAGCGGTTGGCCGGGCGCGACGGCATCGACGCGATGCTCGCCAAGGCGAATGTCGTGCTGCTGGTGGAGCCGACCTACGATGCCGCCTGGCTGAGCGATCCCGTGCATGGCGACCAATATTACGGCCCCTCCTCGTCCGAGCTGCCGGCGGTCGCGGGCTATCCCAATCTGACGGTGCCGATGGGGCTGATCCGCGGACTGCCGGCCGGCCTGTCGTTCATCTCGACGGCGCATACGGAGGCGACATTGCTGGGCGCAGGCTATGCCTACGAACAGCGCGCCCATGCCCGCACGGCGCCACGTTACCTGCCGACGGTGGACGCCGGGCCGGGCCTTGATGGGACACGGTAAATCTTTTGGTCCAGCCACGCTGGCATCCGCATAAGCGGATCAAACGCTATCTCTTCTCCAGCAGCTCCACCCTCACCCGGTTCGCGCGCAGCGACGCGCGCACCTCCAGCAGGAACGCCAGCAGCGACGACGTCAGCAGCACCATGGCCAGGATGAACAACACCGCGACATAGCGGCCGATGTGGAAGCGGCCGAGCACAGCGATGAACAGCAGCGCGACCACGGCGCAGGTGATCATCGCGCTGGAGACGGCGAGCAGCATGCCGATGTTGCTGAGCTTCATCCGCCGGTCGAGGATGCGCAGCTCCCAGACGTAACGATCATGCTCGGGGCCGGTGGAGCGCGGATGCAGTTGCTCCAGCTCGCGCGCCCGGTCGATCACCCGCGCCAGCCGGCCCGCCAGCACGTTCAGCAACGCGCCGATGCCCGCCAGCATGAACACCGGCGACAGCGACAGCTGGATCGTGTCGGCGATGGTCGACACGGCGGGCGAGAATTGCATCGTGCCAGTCTGGCGGGCGATACGGCAGGCGGCAAGGGCTCGGTCGGTCGGGATCGGGCAGGTGGACCGGGCATCGGTCGCGCGAGCGCCGCTACGCCCGCCCCGTGACGACGATCAGCGGATCGCCGCGGCGGCCGTCCGCCAGCACCTCCGCAGCCACCTCGGCAAAGCCGGCCCGCTCCAGGTAGAGCCGCACCAGCGCGGCATGGCCCGCGTCGTCGAGCTGCCGCCACACCGCGACCGCCTTGGTGGGAAAACAACGGTTGGAGAAACTGACGATCACCGGCGCGCCTGGGCGCAGGACGCGGCGCACCTGCGCGAACACCGCCACCGGCGCGCGCAGATACTGGACGCCGACGCAGCACAAGCCTGCGTCGATGCTCGCGTCGGCGAGCGGCAGCACGGGATCGCGGTTGAGGTCCTGGACGAACCAGCGATCGAGCCGCGGGTTCGCCGCCAGCTCCTCGGCGTTCATGCCCTGGCCGATCACCGCGCGCGTCGGCAGATCGGGCGGCAGATGGCTGACCCAGCTCGACATCAGATCGAGGACCGTCGCGTCGTGCGGCAGGATGCGCGCGTAGCAGGCCGTCAGCGCGGCGGTCGCGGCCGCATCGATGTGCGTCACCAGCCGGGGCGGCGCGTAGAAGGCCAGATCGTCGCCCTCGTCCACCCGGGCGAAGGCCACCGCAGGAAAGTCCTGCTCCACCAATACCGCCACTCCGTCAGACCCGCCGATAGGTGAAATACCACACTTCGTGCCCGTGCCGTCGCGCCTTGCGTTCGTAGCGCGTCTCGGGCCAGTCGGTGGGGCGTTCCAGGAAGTCGCGCGGGCCTTGCGCGGTCCAGGCGAAGTCGCGGCGGCTGTCCATCACCATCATCGACCAGCGGCAATAGGTCGGATCGTCGGTGCCGAGCCGGAACTCGCCGCCGGGCACCAGCTTGGCCGCGATCCGGTCGAGCGGGCCGGGGTTGACCATGCGGCGCTTGGCGTGGCGCGCCTTGGGCCAGGGATCGGGGTGGAGCAGGTACACGCGCCGCAGCGATGCGTCGGGCAGGCGCTCCAGCACGGTCAGCGCGTCGCCCATGTGCAGCCGGACGTTGGCGAGCGCTCCATCTCGCACATGGGCGAGCGCCTGGACCACGCCGTTCAGGAACGGCTCGCAGCCGATGAAGCCCGTGTCCGGCCGCGCCGCCGCCTGCGCCGCCAGATGCTCGCCGCCGCCGAAGCCGATCTCCAGCTCCAGCGGCGCGCCAGGGTCGATGGCGCGCCCGAACAGCGATGCGGCATCGAGCGGCCCCGCCTCGGGCACCGATAGCCGCGGCAACAGATCTTCCACCAGCGCCTCCTGCCCGGCGCGCAGCCGGTGGCTCTGCCGCCGGCCGTACAGGCGACCGATCGTGGTCGGGTCGTGGATGGCGCTCGCGTCGGTCATTGCCGCCCTCTAGCGCGCGGAGCATCCGGGCGGCAGTGGCGTTATCCGTCCATGATGGACTTCGATCTGACCGGCGTCGGCGACGCCCTCCTCCGCGCGGACAAGGCGGTCTCGCACCGGCTCGCCCGCCATCGCGACCATCCCGTCGCCCGGACGCTCGGCTGGCTCGCGGAGGTGGCGGATCAGCCGCAATTGGTATCGCTATCAATCGCGACGATCGCCGTCGGCGGCTTCATCGGCCGGCGCGATCTGGTGCGCGGCGGCACGCGGATGCTGGCGGCGGAGGTGGCCGCGACGGCGGCCAAGGCGGTCGTCAAGCGCCTGGTCGAACGCTCGCGGCCGGGGCACGCGCTCGAGACCGGCGACGATCGGTTCCGCGCCGGCGATCGCAACGACCACGAACTGACGTCCTTTCCCTCCGGCCACACCGCGGGCGCCGTCGCGGTGGCGCGGGCGGCGACGCGCGAGATCGACGGCATCGCCGTTCCCGCCGCGCTCGCAACCGCCTTCGTCGCGGTCGCGCAGGCGCCGAGCGGGCATCATTATCTGGGCGACGTCGCGGTCGGCGCGGCGGTCGGCTGGCTGGCCGAGGCGCTGGTGGATCGCGCGTTCGGCTATCTAGACAACGCGCCGCGGCCGTCGCCCGCCATGGTCGCCTGACGAGCCGGCGACCGGCGTCTAGGCTACTTGCCGCTACCCTTCGCCAGCGCGCCGCGCGTGGTCGCGGCGGGATCAACCGACGGTGCGCCCGACGCGGGCGTGCCCATGTTGCCCATGTCGGCGGTGGGCGAGCCGGTCGTGGCGGCCTTGATCGCGGCGGCGCCCGCCGCCGTCGTGCCCTTGGCGGGATTGGCGCCGGCCGTAGCCGCCGCGCCGTCCGGCTTGGCGGCGGTCGCGCCCGCTGCCGACGGCGGTGGGAGCGGCAGGTTCGATCCCTGCTGGTTGAGGTACAGGATCACGTTGGCGCGATCCTGCGCGCTGCCGAGGCCGGCGAACGTCATCTTGGTGCCGGGCGCGAACTTGCGCGGGCTGGTGAGCCAGGCGTTGAGCTTGTCGAAATCCCACTTGCCGCCGATCTTGCCCAGCGCATCGGAGAATTGGAAGCCGCGGCCCTGGCCGATCGCATCGCCCACCACGCCGTACAGGTTCGGGCCCACGCCGGCGGCGCCGCCCTGCGCGACGTTGTGGCAGGCGGCGCATTTCTTGAACACGTCCGCGCCCTTGGTGGCGTCGGCGGTGGGCAGCAGGCTGGCGATCGGCACTTCGGCCGCCGCGCCGCCGCCGCTGTCGTCCGCCACGCCCTCGATCGGATAGCCCATCTTCTCCGGCCGACGCCCCTCGAACGCCATGCCGCCCACGATCGACAGCGCCAGCGCGATCCCTGCGCCACCCAGCGCCCAGCCGGCGATCGTGTTCGTGCGATTGTCCATGACCCTGGCGATATCCCTTAGCGTTGCCGTTCGATACATAGAGCAAGGGTTGCGAGCAAGCATGCTCGCCGGGGAGACGCGAGAGCGGCGAGCGAGCATGCTTGCCGGGCCGGGAGCGGATCGGTACCGCGTCGCGACCCATGTCAGACTATGCCGCGCCCGCCCGCCCGCTCGTCGCGGCGATGACCGCCGCCGCCGCCGCCGACCCAGGCCGGGCGGTCGCGTTCCAGGGCGCGCCGGGCGCCAACAGCCATGTCGCGGTGGCAGAAGCGTTTCCGGACGGGCTGCCGCTGCCGTGCTTCGACTTCGCCGACGCAATCGATGCGGTGAAGGAGGGGCGCGCCGACTGCGCCGTCATCCCGATCGAGAACTCGCTGCACGGGCGGGTGGCGGACATCCACTTCCTGCTGCCGGAGTCGGGCCTGGTCATTACCGGCGAGCACTTCCTGCCGATCCGCCATGCGCTGATGGGGCTAGGCGCACGGGACGACGTGCGCGAAGCGATGAGCCATCCGCAGGCGCTCGGCCAATGCCGCCACTGGCTGCGCGCGCACGGCATCTCAGCCGTGACCTATCCCGACACCGCGGGCGCGGCGGCGGTGGTGGCGGAGCGCGGCGACCCGGCACTCGCGGCGCTCGCCCCGCCCGGTGCGGCGGCGCTCTATGGGCTGGATCTGCTCGCGACCGACATCGCCGACGCGGGCCACAACACCACGCGCTTCGTCACGCTCGCGCGCGGCGGCCGCCCGCCGCTCGGCGACGGTCCGTGGATGACGACCCTGGTGTTCGAGGTGCGCAACGTGCCGGCCGCGCTGTACAAGGCGCTGGGCGGCTTCGCGACCAACGGCGTCAACATGAGCAAGCTCGAAAGCTACCAGCACGGCGCGAGCTTCGCCGCGACCGAGTTCTACGCCGACGTCACCGGCCGCCCCGGCGAGCCCGCGTTCGACCACGCGATCGAGGAACTGGGCTTCCACAGCAAACGGGTGCGGCTGTTGGGCACATATCGCCAAGCCCGCGAGCGGGGATGAGCCTTTCCGTCACCCCGGCCCCTTCGACGCCGCCTGCGGCGTCGCTCAGGACAGGCTTGAGCCGGGGTCCAGCTTAACTGCCGGCGGACGGGTAGAAGCGGGACTCCGGGTCGAGCCCGGGGTGACGGAAGAGGGCTAACCTCCCGCCCACTCGCTCAACAGCGTCCACGCGATCGCATAGGGCGGCGGCGCGATGAACGGACCCTCGCCGCCCGCCAGCACCCGGCGTACCGCGTCGCGGGGTACCCAGATCGCGTCCTCCAGTTCGTGGACGTCGAGCGTGATCGCGTCGTCCTCCGCCTGCGCGACGCAGGCGATCATCAGTTGCGAGTGCGGGAACGGCCAGGGCTGGCTGGCGACGTAGCGTACGCCCGACACGCGGACGCCGGTTTCCTCGCCCACCTCGCGCGCCACCGCCTCCTCGATCGACTCCCCCGGTTCCAGGAAACCGGCGAGCGCGGAATAGCGGCCGGGCGGCCAGCTCGGCTGGCGGCCGAGCAGCGCGCGGCCGTCGTGTTCGGCGATCATGATGACGACGGGGTCGGTGCGCGGAAAATGCTCGGCGGTGCAGTTGGGGCATTTGCGCCCCCAGCCGGCGCGGAACATGGCCGTGGCATGGCCGCAATTGGCGCAATACCCGTTGCGCGAGTGCCAGTGGAGCAGCGAGCGCGCGGCGGCATAGATCGCCGCCTCGCCGGGCCGCAGCCGCGCGAGCGCCGCCATCAGCGCGGGCGACCGGTAAGGGCTTCCACCCTCCGCCCCCGTCAGCGCGACGACACGCGCGCTGCCGTCAGCCTCCAGCCCGAGCAGCAGCAGATCGGCGCCGTCCGGTGCGCCGTCGAGACCCGTCCAGCCGAGCCGGTCGTCCTCCTCCAGCGCCGGCTCCCAGCCGGGTCGCATCGCCAGCAGCCGCGCGCGCGGGTCCGCCAACGCTGCCGCGAGCCCGTCCGCGTCGTGGCGCAGCCGGTCCGCGCGATCGAGCGTGCCGCCGGTGAAGCCGGGCTGGATCATCGGTTGGTCCCTGGTCCTGCTTCGGTGAGCTTCCGCATTTCGGCGGAAAACGTGTTACGCGAGTCCGCCGCCAGCGCGCGGGCGGTCTCGACGCGCAGCGGCACGCGATCGGCGGGGAAATAGTTGACCATCACCGTACCGCGGAAATGCCGCACCGGATCGACCCAGGCGAGCGTACCCGCCGCCCCGCTCCAGCCATAGGTGCCTTTGCCGGGAAAGCCGCCCGGCCCGTCGGCGAGCGTCACCGATCCGCCGGCGCCGAAGCCGTTCGGGGTGCCATCGCCCGACATGCCGCGGAAGAAGACGCCCGGCGGCAGCAGGTTGGACGTCGCGAGCGCCACCGTCTCGGGCTTGAGCACGCGCACGCCATCGAGGATGCCGCCGCTCGCGATCATGTGCAGGAACCGGTCGTAATCGCGCGCGCTCGTCACCAGGCCTGCGCCACCATAAGGGAAGCTTGGCCGCTGGAGGAACACCGACGTCACGCCGGGATCGAGCACGGTGCGCGTGTCGCCAAGATAGGCATAGACGGTCGCGAGCCGCGGCGCGGCGGCGGCCGGCACCTGCCACCAGCTATCCGTCATACGCAGCGGGCCGAACAGCCGCGCCTGGACGAACGCATCGAACGGCATGCCGCTCGCGCGCTCGATCACCGCACCCATCACGTCGAGGCCGATGGAATAGCTCCACTTCGTCCCGGGCTCCGCGATCAGCGGCAGAGTGGCGACGCGGTTAGCGAACTCGGCGAGCGTCGCGGGCCGGGTCGGGCGGAGCTTGGCTTCGGTGCCGGTGTCGCTCGCGAACGGGACGATGCCCAGCCGCTCGTACTCGTGCAGCAGCGGCCCCTTGGTGACGATCGAATAGCCGAGCCCGGCAGTGTGGGTCAGCAGCTCGCGGATCGTGATCGGGTGCGTCGCGGGGCGGCTGGCAAGCGACCGGTCGGGATCGGTCATCACCCGCATGTGCGCGAAGGCGGGAAAGTATTTGGACAAGGGATCGTCGAGGCCGATCTTGCCCTCCTCGATCAGGATCATCGCCGCCATCGCGGTGACGGGCTTGGTCATCGAATAGACGCGCCACAGGCTGTCGGGGCCGGCTGCCGACGCGCCGGGCTCCGCCGAAATGCCGCCGGCGGAGACGTAGAGCGTGGGGTAATCACTGACTGCGAACGCGCCGACGATGCCGGGTACACGGCCGTCGCGGACATAGGCCTGGTACAACGCCGTCGTGGCGGGCAGCAGATTTCGGGCATTAAACTCGGGTGGCGGGGACTCCGGAACCCGCACTATCGGGGGAGCGGGCACCGGCGGCCGGATCTGCGGCATCGGTCGCGGCGCGACCTGCGCCCACCCGGCCGACGCGATCAGCGCCGCGCCAACCAAGCCCGAGATCACCCGCCGCATCGTCGTCATGCCAGTCGCTCCCGTATCGCCTGCGCCGCTCGCGCGAAGATGGTCGGCAGCCCGGCCGCGCCCAGATCGTCGACCGGCCACCACTCGCCGTCCGCGCCAGGCAAGGCATGGCCCGGCACTCGCGCCACCGCAAGCGCGAGCTGGAGGCGAAAGTGGGTGAAGCCGTGCTCGACGGTTCCGGGCAGCAGGCGCCAGTCCGCGTCGACGGGCGCACCGGCGAGGCCGGGCGGCGCGTCGACCCACGGCCCGGTCGGCAGAGCCCGCATCCCGCCGAGCAGGCCCTTGGGCGGACGGCGGACGAGGAGGATCGAACTTCTGCCCCAAGTTGGTTCGCAAGTCGGCGCCCCCTCTCCCGTTCGTCCTGAGCTTGTCGAAGGGCTGCCTTTCTTCGAGAGGCAGGACAGTGCTTCGACAAGCTCAGCATGAACGGGTTTTGGACCGTTAAGGATCGGAGTTGGATCAGGAAGAATAGGGTTTGAACCGTTAAGCATTCGCTCCACCCAGAACACCGTCCCATATCGCAGCTGCCGCTCCGCCCTCTTCGCCTTCACCGGAAACCGCTCGGGCTGTCCCGTCGCGAACCCCGCGCACGCCTCGCGCAACGGGCACAGCAGGCAGCGTGGGCGCCGCGGCGTGCAGATGCCGGAGCCCAGATCCATCATCCCTTGCGCGAAATCGCCCGCGCGCAGCTCGGGCGTCAGCGCGTCCGCCGCCGCGCGGATCGCCACCCTTCCGCCGGGCAGCGGCACGTCGATCGCCGCGAGCCGCGCCACCACCCGCTCGACGTTCGCGTCGACCACCACCGCGCGCCGGCCGAACGCGATCGCCGCCACCGCTGCGGCGGTATAGGCGCCCAGCCCCGGCAGCGCGCGCAGCGCCTCCTCCGTATCCGGAAACCGCCCGCCATGCTCCGCCGTCACCACGCGAGCGGCCGCCACCAGATTGCGGGCACGCGCGTAATAGCCGAGCCCGGCCCAGGCGGCCATCACCTCGCCCTCGTCGGCGGCGGCCAGGCTCGCGAAGTCGGGCCAGCGCGCCACCCATGCCTCGAACCGCGGGCGGACGGTCGCGACCGTCGTCTGCTGGAGCATCACCTCCGACAGCCAGACGCGGTATGGATCGGGGGCCTCTCCGGGCGGCGCACGCCACGGCAGCACACGGGCGTGCGCATCGTACCAGGCGAGCAACTGCGCCGCTGCGCTTTTGTGCGGGATCGGGGATGGGCGCTTGAGCGGCACGCCCGCGCTATGGCATGGGGCGGATAATGAGCAAGCGCATCCGAAGTCCAGATGGCAAGACCGACGAACCCCCACGCGCCAACCGGTCGCGCCAGGTTGCCGAGCTGCTGCCCGACATCGGCCGCGCCGCGTTCCGGCGCTTCGGCTTCGTGCAGGGCGCGATCGTTAGCCGCTGGCCCGAGATCGCGGGCGCGAAGCTCGCCGGCGTCAGCCAGCCCGAGTCGATCCGCTTCCCCGCCGGCAAGAAGGCGGACGGCGTGCTGACATTGGTGGTGCGCGGCGCGCATGCGCCGATGATGCAGCATATCGTGCCCGAACTGCTGGAGCGGGTGAACCGGTTCTTCGGCTATGTCGCGGTCGCGCGGATCACGATCCGGCAGGGCGAGGTGGCGGGTGCCCCCACCCGCCGAGCGCCGCCGTCGCTGAAGCCCGCGCCCGCCGACTTCCAGGGGTTCGAGCTGGGTGGCAGCCTGCGCACCATCGCCGACCCGGAGCTGAAGGCCGTGCTCGAATCGCTCGCCGCCGGCGTCGCCGCGCAATCCCCCGCCGCGCCGGTCGCGGTGCCCGTGCTCGGACGGGTGCGCTGATGCGGCCGCTGAAACTCGCTGGCGTGGTGTTCGCCGGCGCGTTGGCCGGTGTGGTCGCCGCCGCTCCGATCCGCGACTGGAGCCAGGTCGCGGGCCGCACCGCCACCGGCGCGGTGCTGGTCGGCAACCCCGCCGCGCGCGTGAAGCTGGTCGAATATGTCAGCTACACCTGCCCGCATTGCGCGGCCTTCACCGCCGCCTCGCATGCGACGTTGCAGGCGCAGTGGGTTCGCTCGGGTTCGACCAGCGTCGAGGTGCGGCCGGTGGCGAACCAGCCGCTCGACCTCTCCGCTTCCCTGCTCGCGCGCTGCGTCGGCCCGCGCTACCCCGCCTTCGCCGACGCGCTGTTCGCGCAGCAGCTCCAGTGGTTCGAGCGCGGCGCCGACTGGCAGGAGGCGAACGGCGCGCGCATCAACCTGTATCCGGTGATGGCGCGGCTCCGTGCGCTCGCCGACGGCTCCGGCCTGTCCGAGATCGCGCGGACCGCCGGCGGGCTGACGCCGGCGGCGATCGACCGCTGCTTCGCCAACCAGGCGGACCTCGAGGCGGTGATCGCCACCAGCCTGAAGGCGTCGAACGAGATCCAGGGCACGCCGTCGTTCATCCTCGACGGCAAGTCGGTCGGCAGCGCCACCTGGGCGAGCCTCGAACCCCAACTCCGCGCCGCCGGCGCGCACTGACCTTCCTCCCGGAGACCCGACGCATGATGCCCATCCGCCTGTTCGTCGCCGCGACGGCGCTGCTCCTGGCCGCCGCGTGCAGCAAGGGTCCCGACGTCACCAACGGCACCGTGCCGGTCGCCGCCGCCGCCGCTGGCAGAGGGGGCGCCCAGACCACCGCGCACCCGCCGGCGGGGCAGAAGTGGACGGACGTCGTCTCGCGGACACCGGAGGGCGGCTTCCGCATGGGCAACCCCGATGCGCCGATCAAGCTGGTCGAATATGGCTCGCGCACCTGCCCCACTTGCGGCGCGTTCGGCCAGACGGGGATGCGCCCGCTGGAGGAGAAATACGTCACCGCCGGCAAGGTGTCCTACGAGTTCCGCGATTTCATGGTCCACGCCCCCGATCTCGGCGTCGCGCTGCTCGGCCAGTGCGCCGGGGCCCAGCCGTTCTTCCCGATCCTGGAGGCGATGTACGTCGGCCAGCCGCCGTTCCTCGAGAAGCTGGAGGGGATCTCGAAGGACCAGGCCTTCGTGAGCCAGGTCCAGGCCGTGAGCCCGGTCGCGGGCGCGACGATGTGGGTCGACAAGCTCGGTTACGTCGATTTCATGAAGCAGCACGGCCTGTCGGAGACCCAGGCCCGCGCCTGCCTCGCCGATCCCAAGCGGATCGAGGCGGTGACGACGCTGACCAAGCACGCGATGGACGATCTCGAGATCAACGGCACCCCGACGTTCATTCTCAACGGACAGAAGCTCGACAACCAGGTGGTCTGGCCGCAGATCGAGCAGGCGCTGAAGGCGGCGGGGGCGTGATCTGATCCGCTCACGCGGATGCGGCACCGGCCCGCTCCCCCACCCGACCTCCCAATCAGGATACGCTGTGGGAGGTCGGGTGGGGGAGCGGGCCGGTGCCGCGCTGGTTCAGCGGAGCTGAACCAGCCTGACAGACAGGACTACAGCAACCCCACCGGATCGACCGGCCGACCGCGTCGGCGTAGCTCCACCGTCACCAGCGGCGTGTCACCCGCCGGCGCGGTCCCCAGCCGCGCTCCTGCCGCCACGGTCGCGCCGCGCGTCACGCCCACCGCACCCAACCCGGTGACCAGACTGGTCCAGCCCGCGCCATGGTCGACGATCACGATCGCGCCGAAACCGCGGAACCGGCCGGCATAGGCAATCCGGCCGCCCGCCGGCGCCACCACCGGCGCGCCCGGCGCCACTGCCAGCGTCAGCCCGCGCGCGCGCACCCCGGCGGCGGACAGCTCGCCGAAGCCGGTGGCGAGACGACCCGTCACCGGCAGGCGGTAGGCGAGCGGGATCGATGGCTCTCCACCCTCGACGGACGGCGTCGGCGGCCCCGGCAGCGTTTCCAGCTCCGCGAGCGTCGCCTGCTGCCCGCCCGCGTCGGCGATCGCGTCGACGATGTCGCGCGCCTGCTCGCCGAGCGCGATCGCCCGGTCGCTCTGCGTCAGCGCGGTCCGGCCGAGCGCGTCCGCCCGCGCGCCATGCTGCGTCTCAAGCGCGGCGAGCGTGGTGCGTCGCCGGTCGAGCGTCACGCGCGTGTCGGCGAGCGCAGTCGCCGCCAGCGTCGCGTCGCCCTCCAGCCGCCGGGTCCGATCGATCTCCGCCCGCACACCCTGCGTCCGTGCCCGGATCACCGGCACCGCGCTGCCCAGCACGGCGCGCAGGTGGACGAGGTCGTCGACCGATCCGGGCTGCGCGATCCCCGCCAGCGCCGGCCGCCGCGCGAGCGACAGCAGCGCGCCGAGCAGCCGCGCGACCGGCGCCTGCCCGGCCGCCAGCCGCTCGCGCTGCTCGCCCAGCAGCCGCCCGACGAGCGCGACCCGCACCTGCGCGGTCGCGAGGTCCGCCTGCGCCGCCTCGACCTCGGCCGCGACCGCCAGCTTCTGCGCGCGCGCATGGGCGGCGGCCCCGGCCTCGACCGAGGCGGCGCGGCGGGTCTCCTCCACCCGGACGGCGGCGGCGGCGGCGGCGGCGCGCGCCGCGACCAGCCGCTGCCGCTGTTCGGCCACCGTCGGGCCGGGCGGCGCCGCGGAGGGCACGGCGAGCGCGGCGACCGCGGCCAGCGCGCCTGCTCCCACCACGATCGGCGCCATCCATCCGTTCAAGGCGCCCACCCCCGCATCCGCTATCCCTCGCGATGATAGGGGTGATTGGCAAGGATGCTGGTCGCGCGCCACAGTTGCTCGGCCAGCATCGCGCGCGCCAGCAGGTGCGGCCAGGTCAGCCGCCCGAACGACAGCAGCAGGTCCGCGTGCCCACGCGCCGCATCGTCGAAGCCATCCGCCGCGCCGAGCTCGAACCGCGCCTCCCGCACGCCGGCATCTCGCCACCGCCCGAGCCGCTCGGCGAAGGCGACCGAGCTCAGCATCTCGCCCGTCTCGTCCAGCAGCACGCGGCGCATCTCGCCGGCCGGCTCGGGAACGCGTCCGCCGCGATCGGGCAGTTCGGTGACGCGTGTCGGCCAGGCGATGCGCTTCAGGTAACGGTCGACCAGCTCCGCCTCCGGCGACCGGCCGATCCTGCCGCGAGCGAGGAGGTGGAGGAGCATGGTGCGAAGCTACAATCGGTGTTGGCTGCGTACAACGATCCTCCCCGCCAAACCTACCCCCGCAGCGTCACGCTCCAGCCCATGCGCTTCTCGTCCCCCGGCGCGATCTCGAAGACGCCTGGCTTCTCGGTGAAGACGCCGGTGAAGCCCTCCGGATCGGCGATGCCATGCCATGGCTCGATGCACACGAAATGGGGGCCCTCGCCGTCAGGCAGCGCGGGCTTGGTCCACACGCCCAGCCGCGGCGTGTCGGGGAAGCGCACCTCCAGCACCGGGCCCTGCGCCGCACCATAGGTGACGGACTGCGAGTGGATCGGGTCCCACACCAGCGCGTCGTTCGCGAACAGCGCGTCGGCCAGCAACAGCTCGCGCCTGGCGGCGAGCGGGCCAGAAAGCGGGCTGGCCCGGCGCCCGGCGGCGATCAGGCCGTCGGGCGCGATCGTGCGCAGCTCGCCCGGCTCGTCCCGCTCGAAGGTGATGCGATGCGCCCCGCGCGGCTCGCCATAGGGCAGCGGCCAGGCGAAGGCGGGGTGGAAGCCGAACTGCGCGGGCAGATAGCCGGCATCCCGGTTCTCGATCCGCGCCTCGACGGTCAGCGTCGGGCCGTCGATGCGGAACCCGATCTCCAGCCGGAACGCGAACGGATAGGAGGCGCGCGTCTCGTCGCTGTCGGTCAGCTCGAACACCGCCCGCCCTGGCTCCGCCTGCACCACGTCGAACAGCGAGTGGCGCGCGAAGCCGTGCTTGGCCATTGGATAGTCGCGGTCGCCGATGCGGATCCTGGAGCCGTTGGTGACGCCGATCACCGGGAACAGGATCGGCGCATGGCCGGTCCAGAACGCCGGGTCCGCGTCCGTCATCAGCGCCCGCCCTTGCGCATCGCGCAGGTGCGTCAGCTCCGCGCCATAAGGGTTGATCGCGGCGGATAGCTGGTCGCTGGCGATCTCGATCATCTGGCGGTCGGTGGTCATGGCACATCCTCGGAGCGGAAAGGTCGGCCGGTGAACGCGCGGGGCTCGGGCGGGCTCCGGTGCGTCCGGCTACGAGGCCGCGACAAATCGTCATCCGACACCGGATCGCTACCAGCCGATTAGGCTGATCGTAATCTTGCCCTGTCATCCTCACGATACTGGCCCGTGCCGGTGTGACCAGGAGCCCCTTCCATGACCGACCTGTCCACGACATCGAGCCTGACGGCCTCGCTGTCGTCGCCCCGCACGCAGATGAACGCGCGCATCGCCGCCGCCGCCAGCGCCGGCACGATCAGCGCCACCGACCAGACCGCGCTCGGCAGCGCGCTCGACAGCATCGGTTCGTCGCTCGCGTCCTCGGGGTCGTCGACGGTGGGCACGTCGATGAAGGACCGGATCGGCTCGCTGATCGACGCGCAGACGAGCGCGGGCAAGCTGACCGACGATCAGGCGAGCGAGCTGAAGAGCTTCTTCGCGCAGGGAGCGCCCGGTGCAGGCGGGGCGTCGCCGACGGACGCGAGCGGCTCGGACGGCTCGATCGAGGGCGTGTCGGGCGCCCAAGGGGCGGGCGGTGCAGGCCACGTCCATGGCGGCCACATGCATCACGCGCACGGCGCCCCGCCGCCGACCGACCCGTCCACGGACGACTCGAGCGACACCCTGTCCCTCACCGCCGCGCCCGGCAGCACGGCCGGCACCTCGACGGACAGCACGAGCACCACCGCCACCGACCAGCTCGATAAGATGATCGCGCTGCTGGAGAAACTGCGCGTCAGCGTCACGCCGACCGACAGCTACTCGCCGAGCGGCACCACCAGCGCCAGCAGCGGCCTGGTCCTGAGCGGCTTGGCCTGATCCACGCGACCGGCCGCCATGGCGAGGGCTACCGGTGGATCGGGCCGCGCCGGATGTACCCCGCGCGGCTCGGGTCCCGAGCGTTGCTGAACTGTCAGCGACTGGACTGCGGCGATTGCGCGACGCGCAGCGTGGCGCTCGTCACGCGCTGGATGATCTCGTCCTCGCTCCCGTCCAGTTCGTCGCGGACGCGACCGTCCAGGAACAGCACCGTCAGGCCGTGGGCCAGCGACCAATAGCCCACGGCTTGCGCGCGGCTGTCGTCATTCGCGCCGGCGAGCACATCGACGCGAGCCTGAAGGACGCCGAACGCCCCTTGCTTTGCGAGGGCCAACTCCTCGTCCGCCACGACCCGGCGCGGTCCGAACATCAACCTGAACCGGCCGGGCGCCTCCAGCCCGAAGCGAACATAGGCGATCGCCTGTGCTTCCAGCTCCCGACCCGGTTCGGCCGCAGCATCCGCCCTCGCGAGCGCCTCTCCGAACGCGGCGAAGGCCTCCGCTGCCAGCGCGGTCAGCAGCGCTTCCTTGTCGGCGAAGTGGCGGTAGGGCGCTCGCGGGGAGACGCCCGCCCGCCGCGCAAGCGCCCGCAACGACAGGGCGTCCTGCCCGCCTTCGTTCAGCAAGACGGCCGCGTCTTCCAGAAGGGTGCGCCGGAGGGTTCCATGATGATAGGCCTTGTCGCCGTCCAATGCCGCCTCTTGCATCTTAGTATGCCCTGCATACATTGGTGGTGCCGAACACGCCGTCCGGTGGCAATCCCACCTGGAGACTGACATGATCAAGTTCACTATTCTTCTCACCCGCAAACCGTCGCTGACCCGCGAGGAGTTCATCGACCACCATCGCAACCGGCACGCGGCGCTGTTCATGTCGGTGCCGGTCGTGCAGCAGACGGTTCGCCGCTATGTCCAGCAGCACGCGATCGACGCGAGCCTGCCGGGCATGCCGCCGACCAAATACGATGGCATCACCGAACTCTGGTTCGACGACGTGGACGCGCTCGCCCGCTGCTTTTCCGATCCGGTGTACCTCGAGAAGATCAGACCGGACGAAGAGTCGTTCCTCGATCTTCACGCCTGCGATTTCGTGGTTTCGACCGAGAACCCCGTCGCCTGATCCGCACCGCCGACCGCCGGTTGCGGCGCATTTGGCCGGTTAGATACCAGAGGTCGACCGATGAAGTTCACCCACACCGTTCCGCTGCCGGTTCCGACGAGTGCCGTCGACCTTGGCGAGTGGATCTTCGCGATGACCGACGAGGAATATCGCGCCTGTGCCAAGGGCCATCACGCAATGGGCGTCATCGGTGGCGCCAAGCGTCTCGGTCTCATCAACGTCGAGGAGATCGCGGGCACGCTGATCGTGCAGCACTATCGTACCGAGACGGCGCTGCCCGATCATATCCATTTCGTCTCCGCCGCAAGCGAGGGTTTTCTGGTCCATCTGGTGCCCTTCACCATGCACGTCTGGTGGGACATGACCGTCGCGCCCGCCGGTGACGATGCGTCCGAGTTGCACTGTTCCATCGGCTTCGATGCGCCCGGTTGGGTGACGGCAGCAGGCGCGATGGTCGGCAACAACCACTTCGTGCGCAAGCATCTTGTTGAGGAGACAGGTAATTTTGCCAATGACATCACGGCGAAATACCGCAACTCGGGCGGGGTCGACCGTCGTTCCAGCGGCTAAGGACTGCTGGTGGCGACAACCGACGCCATCGACCGATGCGCTCCCGTCCCTACCCCCGCAACACCGCGCCCTGCTTCGCCGCCGCGGCGACCACCTTGTCGGCGATCACCTTCAGCTCCGCGTCGGTGAAACTCTTGTCGCCGGGTTGCAGCGTCACCTCCACCGCCATCGAGCGGACGGCCCCCTCTTCACTGGCGCGCTCGAACAGGTCGAACAGGCGCGCGGCCGTGATGCTGGCCTTGTCGGCGCCGCGAACGCTACGCAGCAGCGTGTCGGCGGTGAGGCCCGCAGGCACGGTGAAGGCGAAGTCGCGGCGGACCGGCTGGAGCGCCGGCGGTGCGAAGGGGGCGCGCATCGGCCCCGCCCCGCGCCTCTTGTCTTTGGGGACCGGGATCGCGTCCAGGTATAGTTCCGCCGCCGCGACCGGATCGTCGAGGTCGAACGCCTTCAACGTGTTGGGGTGGAGCATCCCGAAGGCGGCCAGCACCGTCCTGGGCCCGAGCCGCAGCGTGCCGGACTGGCCCGGGTGCCACGTGGACCCGGCTCCCCCACCCTCGACCCCGCTCGGGACAGGTCCCTCGACCCCGCTCGGGACAGGCATCACCTGCAGATTATCGATCGGTGCGCCGGCGGCGGCGAGCAGCGCCAGTGCCTCCGCTTTCGCGTCGAACGCGTCGAAGGCCGCCGCCTTGCCCTCGCGCCACCCCCGCGAGCGGCGGTCGCCGGCGAGGACGAGGCCCAACGTCGCGCGCTCATCGGACAGGCCGTCCTGCCCCATCAGGTAACGCCGCCCGATCTCGAACAGCCTGACGCCGCCCGCACCCCGCTTCTGGTTGCGCGCGGCGGCCGACAACAGCCCCGGCAACAACGACGGACGCATCGCGCGCAGTTCCTCGCTGATCGGGTTGGCGAGCACCCAGGCCGCGCCGCCGAACGCATCGGCCTCTCGCGCGGACAGGAAGCTCCACGTCACCGCCTCGTCCAGCCCGCGCGCGACAGCGGCGCGGCGGGTGCGACGCTCCTGCTTCTGCGCAGGCGTGGCGGTCGGGCGGGCGACGCCCTCTGGTCGTGACAGCGGCACGGAGGCGACCTTGTCCAGCCCCTCGATGCGGATCACCTCCTCGACCAGATCGGCCGGGCCGTCGACGTCGCGGCGCCAGGTGGGTGGCGTGACCTGCCAGCCGTCGCTGACGGCGAACCCGAGCGACCCCAGGATCGCCCGCTGCCGCTCCGGCGCGACGGCCAAGCCACCCAGCGTCTCGGCAAGGTCGGGGTCATAGGCGTAGCTGCGGGTCCCGAGCGGCGCCTCGCCCGAGCGGGTGACGGAGCTGGCCGTGCCGCCGCACAGCGCGACGACGTAGCGGGTCGCGATGGCCAGTCCCTCGTCGAGGAACGCCGGGTCGACCCCGCGCTCGAACCGGCTGCGCGCGTCGCTGGTCAGCGCGAGCGCCTGGCCGGTGCGCGCGATCGAATCGGGATCGAAGAACGCGCATTCAATCAGCACGTCGGTGGTCGCCGCCGCCACGCCCGAATGCTCGCCGCCCATGATCCCGCCGATGTCGTGGACAGCCACGTCGTCGGCGATGACGGTCATGCCCGGCGTAAGCGCATAGCGGCGGCCATTGAGCGCGACGACGCTCTCGCCGGGCCGCGCCCGCCGCGCGACCAGCGGGCCCGAAAGCACCGCGCGGTCGTAGACATGCAACGGTCGGCCGAGATCGAACATCAGGTAATTGGTGACGTCGACCAGCGCGCCGATCGGCTTCTGCCCGATCGCGAGGAGGCGCCTGCGCATCCACTCGGGCGACGGGCCGTTGACGACGCCGGAAACGGCCTGGGCGAAGAATGCGGGGCAGCCCGAGGGGTCATCGGTGCGGATGTTGAGACCCGCCCCCGCTCGGTCCCCCGCCCCCGACCATGCTGAGGTTGTCGAAGCACTGTCCTTCTCCTTCAAAGAAGAAGGCAGCCCTTCGACAAGCTCAGGGTGAACGGAGGAAGAGAGATGTTCAGCTACAAGCTCAGCCTGAACGGAGGCGGAGGCAAGGCGCTTGGCCACCACCGCCTCCAGGTCCCGCAACACCCCCAGCCCCGCCGCCGCGAGATCGCGCGCGATGCCGCGGACGCCCATGCAGTCCTGGCGGTTGGGGGTCACCGACACGTCGAACACCGGATCGTCCAGCCCCGCCCACGCCGGATAGGCCGCGCCTACCGGCGCATCGGCGGCCAGTTCGATGATCCCGTCATGCTCCTCGCCGAGCTCCAGCTCGCGTGTCGAGCACATCATGCCGTTCGATGTGACGCCGCGGATCGCGGCGACCTTCAGAGTGATGCCGCTGCCCGGCACGTACGCCCCCGGCGGCCCGAACACGCCGACCAGCCCCGCGCGCGCATTGGGCGCGCCGCACACGACCTGCGTGGGGCCGTCTCCGGCATCGACGCTCAGCACCTGCAGCTTATCGGCCTGCGGATGCGGTGCGGCCGCCAGCACGCGGGCGATGCGGAACGCCGCCAGCGCCGCGCCGGGGTTGTGGACGCCTTCCACCTCCAGCCCGATGCGGGTCAGCGCGTCCGCCACCGCGCCCGCGTCGGCGTCGGTGTCGAGATGGTCGCGGAGCCAGGAGAGGGTGAACTTCACGACGAGATACCCCCGGAAAGCGTCGGCACGTCGAGGGCCGAAAAACCGTAGTGCCGCAACCAGCGCACGTCGCCGTCGAAGAACGCGCGCAGGTCGTCCATGCCGTATTTCAGCATCGCCAGCCGATCGATCCCGCAGCCGAACGCGAAGCCCTGCCACTCAGCGGGATCGAGCCCGCAGGCGGCAATGACGCGCGGGTGGACCATGCCGCTGCCCAGCACCTCCATCCAGCCGTCCGACCCTCCAATCACCCGCTTGCCCTTCGTCAGCGTGTAGCCGACGTCGACCTCCGCCGAGGGCTCGGTGAACGGGAAATAGCTCGGGCGGAGGCGCAGCACGATGTCGTCACGCTCGAAATAGGCGCGCAGGAACGTCTCGAGCGTCCATTTCAAGTGGCCCATCGTGATGCCGCGATCGATCACCAGCCCCTCGACCTGGTGGAACATCGGCGTGTGCGTCGAGTCCGAATCGGAGCGGTAGGTGCGGCCCGGCGCGATGATGCGGATCGGCTCGCCGCGCCCGTTGGTGCGGTCGGCGACGGCCTGCATGGTTCTCACCTGCACCGGAGACGTGTGCGTGCGGAGGAGCATGCGGCGGGCCTCGACGCCGGCCAAGCCGCCGTCGATCGGGTTCGACTGGGCCGACCCGTCGGCCGTTCTCGCATTCTGCTCGAAGTAGAAGGTATCATGCATCGCACGTGCGGGATGGCTCGCGGGTATGTTGAGCTTGTCGAAGTTGTTCTCGTCCGTCTCGATCTCCGGCCCCGTCGCGACCGCGAAGCCCAGGTCGGCGAAGATCTCCGCCAGCTCGTCCATCACCTGGCTGACCGGGTGGACGCTGCCCGTCGGTGGCGCATCGACCGGCAGCGTCATGTCGAGCGTCTCGGCGGCGAGCCTCGCGTCGAGCGCGGCCCGCTCCAGCGTTTCGCGGCGATCGGCGATCGCGCCCGTCACCGCCTCGCGCAGCGCCTGGATCGCTGGGCCGCGCGCCTGCCGCTCCTCCGGGCTCATCTTGCCCAGCGTCTTGAGGAGCACGGTGACCTCGCCCTGCTTGCCCAGCGCTGCGATGCGCAGGCTTTCAAGCGCGGTCAGATCCGGGGCCGCGACGATCTGCGGCAAATAAGATTCCACGGAGCTGAGGTCAGTCATCACATACCCGTTCATGCTGAGCTTGTCGAAGCCCGTCCTGAGCGACTGCCTTGGCAGTCAGTCGAAGGGCACTGCCCTTCTTCTGCGGGGCGGTTAGTAGAAAGGACAGGGCTTCGACAAGCTCAGCCTGAACGGTGTGGGGGAGCGAATCGGGGTATAAATAACCGCCCAAACGAAAAGGGCGCAGGTGTCGCCACCAGCGCCCCTGTCATCACGCCAGCGCGGGGATCAAGCCGCCGCCTGCTCCTGCGGCAAGGCCGCCTTCGCCTGCGCGATGATCGCGGTGAAGGCACCGCCCTCGTGCATCGCGATATCGGCCAACACTTTCCGGTCGAGCTCGACGCCCGCCAGCTTCAGCCCATGCATGAACTGGCTGTACGTCAGCCCCTCGGCGCGGACGCCGGCGTTGATGCGCTGGATCCACAGGCCGCGGAACGTGCGCTTCTTCACCTTGCGGTCGCGATACGCGTACTGGCCGGCCTTCTCGACCGCCTGCCGCGCGACGCGGATCGTGTTTTTGCGACGGCCGCGATAGCCCTTCGCCTGTTCGAGGATGTTCTTGTGCTTGGCGTGGGTGGTAACACCCCGTTTGACGCGTGCCATCTATCTGCTCCTATCCGTCTTGATCAACCGAGCCCGTACGGCGCCCACGCCTTGACGGCGGCGGTGTCGGACTTGGCGAGCAACTTGGTGCCGCGGTTCTGGCGGATGTACTTGCCATTGTGGTGGAGCAGACGGTGGCGCTTACCGGCGACGCCGTGCTTGAGCAGGCCGGTGGCGGTCAGCTTGAAGCGTTTCTTGACGCCGCTCTTGGTCTTGAGCTTGGGCATTTTGGTCTCCTCATGTTCGCGACAGGGACAGCCGCGGCAGCCCACACTGGCCGGGCAGTCCCACTTGCAGTCGCGGAAAGGCGCGCGCATACGCTCCCTTGTCGTGCTTGGCAACCGCCGGGCCCGGCGTGTGAACCGTATCGGGGGGAATGCCGCGCGTGCCGGACCGCGACCTTTCTGTGCCCAGCGCAGGACCCGGCGTGGCGTCCAGTGCCGGGCCGAGCGCCAACCCGAAGCGCCCGCTCCACCATGGTGTCGCGATCCCCGTCGCGATCCTCGCCAGCCTGCTCGGTATCCTCGTCCTCGCCTGGGCGGTGCTGTTCGTCACCCACGGCCGCTTCCTGAAGCCGACGTTCGAGCGGCTGGCGGGCAGCGCGCTTGACCGCACCGTCACCGTGCGCGGCGATTTCCAGCTCTATTTCGATCCGTTCGACCTGCATTTCCTCGCGGACGGGCTGACGATCTCCAACCCCGGCTACACGAGCCGCCCCAACCTGTTCCAGGCGGATCGCGCGGAGGCGATGATCCGGCCGCTGTCGCTGATCTTCGGCCGGCGCCACTTCCGCTGGATGGACGTCCGCAACGGCGCCGCCGACCTCGAATGGAGCCCCGACCGCAAGAGCAACAGCTGGACGTTCGGCGACCCGGACAAGCACGGCAAGCCGTTTGTCCTGCCCGTCATCGACCAGGCGCAGGTCGCGGGCACCACCGTCCGCTATCGTGACCCCAAGCTGCCGCTCTCCGCCGACGTGACCGTGCAGACGATCCGCTCGGCGGACGCGCATATCGACGGCGCGGTGCATTTCGACGTCACCGGCCGCGTGCGGACGACGCCGTTCACCGCGACCGGCGCGCTGCTGTCCCCCAACGCCACCGTCGGGCGCGGCCGGAACGAGCTCGCGCTCGACGCCGACGCCGCACACAACCACCTGACCGTCCACGGCACGCTCCCCAGCCTCGCGGACTTCGACGGCGTGCCGCTCGCCGTCACCGCGCGCGGGCGCAACATGGCGGAGCTGTTCCGCATCATCGGCGTCGTCCTGCCGCCGACCCGCACCTACACGCTGCGGTCGACGATGGTGAACACAGGCACCACCTACGCCTTCACCAACCTCGTCGGCCGGTTCGGTGCCAGCGATCTCGCGGGCACGCTGATCGTCGAGGCGATCGAGCCGCGCGTCCATCTCGACGCGAACCTGACCACCCGGCGGCTCGACATCGTCGATGCCGCGCCGTTCATCGGCTACGATCCCGATCTGGTCGCGACGGTCGGCGTCGCCGCCGCCTCGGGCCAGAGTCAGGCAACGCCGCGGCTGCTGCCCAACACCCCGCTGCCGGTCGCGGATTTCGGCAATTTCGATGCGGACCTGAAATGGCATGTCGCGATCGTGCGCTCGCGCCGCGTGCCGCTGTCGGACATCGGCCTGACGCTGAAGCTCGACGACCGGCTGCTGACGATGAAGCCGCTCGATTTCACCATGTCACGTGGCACTGTCGCCTCGACATGGACGATCGACGCGCGCCGCCGCCCGGCACATTGGGTGACGGACTTCCGCCTCTCGCCCACCCCCATGGGCCATCTGCTCGCCGGCTGGGGCGTGTCCGAGGCCGGGACGACCGGCACGGTGAAGGGTCACATCAACCTGGTCGGCGATGGCGACAGCTTCGCCGCGTGGCTGGCGACCTCGCACGGTAGGATCGCCTTCGTCCTGCCGCAGGGCCATTCCTCGACCCGCAACATCCAGCTCGCCGAGCTCGATTTCGGCGTCTTCGCGCAGCGGATGTTCCAGGGGGACCTCAACAAGCCGGTCGAGATCAACTGCGGGCTGATCGCCTTCACCGTCCGGGGCGGCGTCGGCGCGGCGGACCCGATCGTGATCGATACCGCCAAGAACGTGATGCTCGGCCGCGGCGGCTTCTCGTTCCACAACGAGAGCCTGAACTTCGCCTTCCGCGCCGACGCCAAGAAGTTCTCGCTGTTCTCCGGCCAGTCGCCGGTCGGCATCGACGGCTATTTCGCCAAGCCCAAACTGAACGTCATCAGCAAGCAGCTGGTCGGCCGCGCGGGCGCGGCGATCAGCCTGGGCCTCCTGGCGACGCCGCCCGCCGCGATCCTGGCGTTCGTGGACACCGGCAACGCGAAGGCGGCCGCCTGCGGCCCGGTGCTGGCCGGCGCGACGGCCTCGGCGCAGCGCACGACGAAGGGCGACCCGCTGAAGGCGGTGGGCGACGGCAGCACATCGACCAAGCTGCCGCGCAAGAAGTTCCTGGGGATTTTCTGAGCCGACGGTCTTCCTGGAAGCGGGCACATGGATGAGACGGATGAAGGAACGCTGACGGGCTTCCAAATGGTCTGTGTTGTCTGAAATCTGGTCAATAGAGTAGATATGCTAACGTTCGTCGACTCGACCAATCTGTTCGTCACTTAGTAGTCGGTCAAATCTGGAGGAAACGATGCGGTTAGCGCTGATTGGAGTCCTGCTGTTCGGCGTGGCCGGCGAGACATCAGCTCAGACGGGGTACGGCTTCGCTTATCAGACGCGCATTGATGCCGGCGGGATCAACGGCGCGATCACTAATCAAGCGCGGGTAGATACCCATCGAGCCGGTCTTACGACGCCAGACGCGTGGCGACCGGACGGCGAACAGGATGACATTCGTCGAGCGGCTGCCTGGGGACGATGCGTGTTGCGCGCGACACCCGATGGCGGCAACGCCTACCTTCTGGCGCAGACGAAGAACTGGCAGGACCCTCGTCCCTATCGCGCTGCTTTCCAGCACTGTCGGGATCAGGTCGGTCGGTTTGGACAGGATCATCGCCCGATGGTGCTTCGCGCCGCAATTACCGAAGCGCACCGCGCGGTCTCCACCCCCATCGTCGCGCCGCCGACACCGCCAGCGGCACCTGATTGAGGACGTGGCCTCGCGGCGGACCGGCTCACTACCGATGTGAGACGTTCCAGATCGCACGCGCAGGAACCATGTTCCGTCGCGGTCGCTCCTGATCCTGATGTATCGATCAGCAGAGGGTTACAGTTGTTCGAGGTGCATGCTGCGTCCGCGTGCCTCTATGCGCAACGTCTGAGATCGCTCCGATACACTTAACGACGGTCTTCACGGCTTGGCGTCGCGGAGCGCATCCGCGATCGACGAAAGCTTGATGTCTTTTATCTCCAGCCAACGGTCTGACACGAACGTCCTCCGCTGACAGAGCCAGGATATTTCTTCAAACCGCCTCTGTGCTTCCTTGTCCGTCGATTCTACTCGGGAGGCGAGCACAAACCGAAGACTGCCTTTGCAGTCCCCTGCAACCACGCACTGTCCATAGGTTTTTAGCTTGTCGAGCGCAGGTACGGCCGACGGAAACGAAGTTCTCAGACTCGCCATACCGCCAGCCGGGTCCAGATTCACCTGCATGCCGAAGGCCGACGTAGAGGCCGCTGCCGCACAAAACGACAGCATGACGCGCAACAGGTGATTCATCGTCACGTCCTCCTACCCTCAGCGGGTGCGCTCAAATCCCGGACGTGATCCCATTCGCAATCCGAACGAACGTCGGCGATCTCAGGCGCGAACCGCCGCAAGAACCCGCGCGCCTCTCGCCAAGGCGACATAGAACAGCGCCGCCAGCAGCAGCGCGATCGGGATCGACCACCAGCCTAGCAGTTCCCGGGCACCATCGGTGTGCGCGACGATGCCGCCACTGATCGTCCCGTCGGCGTTGCGGAATACGCCGACATGTTCGCCCCACAGCGGTTTGAGGATCGCCATGGCCGCGAAGACGGCGAGCAACAGATAGGCGAAACCGAACCCGAGCGCGATCGCCGTCCGACGCGAGCCCGCCAGGACGGCATGGGATAGGCCGCGTGCGATCGTGACCTGGCTATAGCGGCGCGTCCCCCGCTCGATCAGCCCGTCGGCGAGCAGCGGACGGAGATAATCGGCCGGTCGCCCGAGTTGGGACAAGGCCCTGTCGAGGCGCGCCAGTTCGCTGCCGCTCGATGCGGCCATACTGTCGGCGACGTGCGCTTCGAGATCATCGCGCAAGCCAACCGCATCGGTGCCGGCGCGCGCGAGCAGGCGCTGCACCTCGGCGAAATATGCGCCCCAACGACGCCGCGCGGCAGGATCGGTGAAAACGGGGGTCATGCGGATGCTCCTGGCAGCAGACGATCGACGGAAGCGGCAAGCTTCGACCATGACGGGATCATGCCGCGCAGAAGCTCCCGGCCCTGAGTCGTCAGGACATAATATTTGCGCGGTGCGCCCCCGTCGCCCCCGGCGAGGCGGGACGAGATCGACCCCTCCTTCGCCAGGCGCAGAAGCAGCGGATAGAGCGTTCCTTCCGGCACATCGATCGCAGCGCGCTTGGCGATGCCGGAGATCAGCTCGAACCCATATTGCTCGCGTTCGCCGAGCGACAGCAGGATGACGAACTCCAGAACGCCTTTGCGCAACTGTACCTCCCACCTGCCGATCGCATTCTGCGACTCATCAGATTGCCTTGCCATGCAAGGATAATGGCCGATGAATGCTTGCAATGCAAGGGTAGCGAGCCGGTTTGTATGTAATATGCCCCACTCGCTTCTCATGCTTGAGCTGGGATGGAGGCGGTCTGCAGCATCAGTCGCCTGAAAGCCGGCTAGCCGTTGCTATGTTGGAGATCATGCGCGAGCCGCAGGCTGCTCTTTCGCATCGCCGGCCCCCTCGGTTCAGCCTGCCCGCATCCGCGGTCGCCGGTCGCCGGTCGTTACCCCGCGCGCCGGCGGGACGATCTGCTTTGGTGTTACCTACTGTTACCTACTTTTGCGCAGCCCGACGTTCAGCCATGTTCGTGCCCGCCGCCCCCGCCCGCCAGCGCCTCCACCGCGTCGTCCACCCGCGCGGGATCGCCCACCGCCAGCACGTCGCCCGCGCTGTCGGCGGTCAGCGGTTCGCCCGACCAGTCGCACATCCGCCCGCCCGCGCCCTCCACCACCGGCACCAGCGCGGCGAAGTCGTAGAGCTTGAGCCCGCTCTCGCACACCAGGTCGAGGTGGGCCGCCGCGAGCAGGCCGTAATTGTAGCAGTCGCCGCCGTACACCGGCCCCTGCCGCGGCCGGCCACCCGACACCGCACCGACCAGCGCCAGGAAGCGCGGCACGTCGGCGTCCTCGAACAGGTGCGGGCTGGTGGTCGCGATCGTCGCGCCGGCGAGCGCGCGGCACGGACGCGTCCGGATGGCCACGCCGTTGAGCGTCGTCGCACGCCCGGTCACGCCCAGCCAGCGTTCGCGCTGCACCGGCTGGTCGATGATGCCCAGCACCGGCCAGCCGTCCTCGACGAGCGCCACCAGCGTGCCGAAGATCGCGCGCCCGACGGTGAAGCTGTGCGTGCCGTCGATCGGGTCGAGCACCCATTGCCGGCCGGTGATCCCCGGTTTCTCGCCATATTCCTCGCCGATCACGCCGTCGCCGGGCGCTTCGGCGTCGAGCAGCCGGCGCATCGCCGCCTCCGCCTCCCGGTCCGCCGCCGTCACGGGCGAGGCGTCGGCCTTCAGCTCCACGCTGTCGCCCAGCCGGCGGAACCAGGGGCGGATCGCCGCCCCCGCCGCGTCGGCGAGGCGAAGGGCGAGGGCGATGTCGGAAACGGAAACGGGCATGCTCCGCCGCCTATCGCGCCGCGCCGCGCTGCGCTAGGATCGCTTGGCATCATCCGGAGATCGTCCATGCGCCCCTTCCGTCCGTTCCTCGCCCTCGCCGCCACTGCTGCGTTCGCCGCCCCCGCGGTCGCGACGCTCGCTCCCGGCGCGCACGCCCCCGATTTCGCGACCCGCGGCGCGGTCGCCGGCAAGGTGATCCCGGTCAGCCTCGCCGCCGAGCTGAAGAAGGGTCCGGTCGTGCTGTACTTCTTCCCCGCCGCCTATACCGGCGGCTGCAACGCCGAGGCGCATGCGTTCGCCGAGGCGATCCCGGAGTTCAGGAAGGCAGGCGCGACCGTGATCGGCATGTCGACCGACGACGTTCCGACGCTGACCAAGTTCTCTACCGAGAAGTGCGCCGGCCAGTTCGCGGTCGCGAGCGCCGGGCCGGCGGTGGTCAAGGGCTATGACGTCGACCTGGGCAAGCAGTTCGCCGGACCCGACGGCCAGATGCGGGCGCACACCAACCGCACCAGCTATGTCATCGCCCCCAACGGCACGATCAGCTTCGTCCATTCCGACATGAGCCCGGCCGAGCATGTGTCGCTTACGCTCGCGGCAGTACGCAAGCTGGCGCCCGTCGCCCACTGAGTTCGGCCATCCGGGCCTGCGCGTCCGGCCCCGTCCTTACGCTTTATTGACACCCGCCGCGCTACACGGGGCGATCGGTGCATGGCCGGCGGCGGGGTCGCCGGTCGCGCGGGGGCGGAAGGCGGGGACGGGATGGTTGCGGCCAAGCGGCGGACGGAGACACCGACCAGCAACGACCTGTTCCGCCGGATCGGGACGTTCCTCGCCGAGCATCGGCTGAGCCCCGAGCCCGGTCATTACGCCTTCGCCTACCATGTGCTGCGCGACGAGCATGGCCCGCTCGCGCATTCGGTCGCGCGGTTGACCGACGGCGGCGTCCGACTGACAGGCACGCAGATCGAGGCGCTGGGCGGCACCGTCTCCACCACCACGCTGCCGCTTCAGCCCGAAGGTGCAGCGGACGAGCCGGATGCGACGCTGGTCGCGCGCACGCAGAAGCAGGTGGAGGGCTTCGCCGAGATGGTCCGCGAGGTGCAGGACGAGGCGCGCGGCTTTGGTCGCGACCTTGCCGCCAGCGCGGAGGCGATCCGCCGGTCGGGGGATCCGATGGGCATCGACGACATCGTCCGGCTGACCGGGATGATGGTGGAACGCGTGCGCACCAGCGAGCGCCGGCTGCAGCGCGCGACGGAAGAGGCGAGCGACCTGCGCGAGCGGCTGGCGGAGGCGCAAGGGTCCGCCCGGCGCGATCCGCTGACCAACCTGCCCAACCGCCGCGCGTTCGAGGAGGCGTTCGCCGCGCTCGATCCCGCCGTCCCCGCCTGCCTCGCGATCTGCGACATCGATCGGTTCAAGCAGGTGAACGATGGCTTCGGCCATGCGGTGGGGGACCGGGTGCTGACCGCGATCGGCCAGACGCTGACAGCCCATTGCAAGCCGCATCTGGTCGCGCGGCATGGCGGCGAGGAGTTCGTCGTGCTGATGGCTGGCGAACCGGCCACCGCTGCCGAGCGGTTGATCGATGGCGCACGCGCCGCCGTCGCCGCCAAGCGGTTCCGGTCGCGCGAGACCGATCAGCCGCTCGGGTCGATCAGTTTCTCGGCCGGGGTCGGCAGCCTGATCGCGTCGGAAGGGCTCGAATCGGCGCTGACCCGGATCGATCGCGCCCTGTACCGCGCCAAGGCCGAGGGACGCGACCGGGTGCTGGTCGCCGACTGAGCTTACCGTCAGCCGGTGGCCAGCACTCCCACGCCCGCCACCACCGCCGGCTCGCCGCGTGAATAAAGCCCGATCAGAAGGCCGACGGCCAACACATGACCGTCCATCGCCTTCACCAGCGCCGACCGGTTCGGATCGTCGCCCGGATCGCCCGCGCCGGCGCCGAGCGCGAACAGCTGGAAGACGTAGCGGTGGTCGCCGTGACCGGTCGGCGGATCGGGCGGCAGCCAGCCCTCGCGGCCGAACGAGTTGCGTCCGACATCGGGATCGCCCGTCCCCTTACCGTCAGGGACGATGTCACCCTCCGCCAGCCGACCGGCATCGGGCGCGAGGCCCCAGACAACCGCATGCACCAGCGGCTGCGGCACGGGCGCGTCGGCATCCTCGACGAGCAGCGCGAGCCGTGTCGTACCCGCGGGTACATCGCCCCACACCAGCGGCGGCGACACGCCTTCTCCGTCCGCGGTGAAGCGCGGCGGCAGCCGGCCGCCGTCGGCAAAGGCCGGACTTGAGAGCGACAGCCTGGCATCGGTGGCGAGGCCCGGCTGCGCGATCGCGATCTTGTCGGCCCCGGCGCGCCAGCTACGCATCGCGTGGCCGAGCCAGGTGGGAAGATGTTCGAGCATCGCCTTCTCCTTCGCCGACGGAAACGCGCGAGCCCGCCCGGCGTTCAAGGGCGATGGCCGACCAACCCTTTGATCTCGACCGTTTCCTCACAGCGCAGGAACGACACTATGCCCAGGCGCTCGCCGAGTTGAGGGCCGGATCGAAGCGCAGTCACTGGATCTGGTTCGTGTTTCCACAGATCGCCGGCCTGGGGCAGAGCGAGACGGCCCGCTTCTATGCCATCGGATCGCTGGCCGAGGCGAAGGCGTATCTTGCCCATCTGGTGCTTGGGCCCCGGCTGCTCGGAGCGACCGAGGCCCTATTGCGTCACCCGGACAGAAGCGCGGAGACGATCCTGGGCGGGATCGACGCGATCAAACTGCGCTCGTCGCTGACGCTGTTCCTGGAAGCGGGTGCTGGAGCGCCCCTGGACGCGGCACTCGCCATGTTCTTCAATGGTGCGAAGGATCCAGCGACCTTACGCTTGCTCAAAGCCTGAACATCCCATCACCCCGGACTCGATCCGGGATCCCGCTCCTGCTTGCGTTTTAGAGAAGCGGGACCCCGGCTCAAGGCCGGGGTGACGAGATGATGACTACGCCGGCTCGGACACCGCTTCCGCTGCCGCGTTGACCTGGCCGGTCGCCAGCTTGGTCAGCTTGTCGTCGGTCGCATATTCCTCGTCGAGCGTGTGCTGCAGGATCGCGGCGACCTCGCTGCGGCCGATCTGCTTGGCCCAGGCGATCAGCGTACCGTAGCGGGCGATCTCGTAATGCTCCACCGCCTGCGCCGCGGCGATCAGCGCAGCGTCGAGCACCTGCTTGTCGCTGATCTCGCCGGCCACCTCATTGGCCTCCTTGATGATGCCGTCGATCGCCGGGCAGGTGACGCCCTTCACCTTCTCGCCGATGATGCCGAACACCTGCTCGAGCCGCTCGATCTGGTTCTCCGTCTCGGTCAGATGCGTGCGGAAGCCCTGCTGTAGCGCGGGCGCCGTCGCCTTCTCGATCATCTTGGGCAGCGCCTTGGTGATCTGTTGCTCGGCGTAATAGACGTCCTGGAGTTGGTGGAGGAACAGGTCCTCGAACGTCGCGATGTCCTTGCTGAAGAGGCCCATGATACTATCCTTTGACAAGAAATTACGGTCGGCGGGAAACCCGTCGATCACGCGCTCAACGAGCGATGCGCCGACGGGTTGCAGGGAGTTCTTTGCCGGTTCAGCCGAGCTGAACCGGAACGGCACCGGCCCGCGTGAGCGGATCGAATCAGTTCAGCACCACCGTCACCGCGCGACGGTTCTGCGCCCAGCTCTCCTCGTCCGAGCCGACCGCGATCGGGCGCTCCTTGCCATAGCTGATGACGCTGATCCGCGACGCGTCGACGCCATGCTCCGCCAGATAGTTCTTGGCCGCGTTCGCGCGCCGGTCGCCGAGCGCGAGGTTGTACTCGCGCGTGCCGCGTTCGTCGCAATGGCCCTCGATCGTGATCCGCTGGCGCGGGTAGCGGGCGAGCCATTGCGCCTGCGTGTCGAGGATCGCGCGTGCCTGGTCGTCGACGTCGGACTGGTCGAGGCCGAAGTGCACGGTGTCCGACTGGACCGACCGCTTGAAGTCCGCCGCGGAACCGGGGACCACCGCGCCGTCGCCAGGACCGCCGCCGCCACGCGGGCCGCTGTCCTCCGGCGCCGGACCGGGCGCGGGCGGCAGCTCCGCGGGGCGTTTCTTGGCGCAGCCGGCGACCGCGACGAGCGCGGCGGCGGCCATGAGGGTGGTGGTCAGTCTTGCCATCGGTGTTCTCCCGGAAGCTACTTCTAGTCGGTGCCGCTGTAACGCCTGTCAGGGCCGCAACGGTCCCCATGCCGGGTCCGACCCGTCTAGCGGCGTCGGCACGTGCCGCTCCACCCGCCCCGTCAGGTCCACCGTCCACAGGCTCGCCCGGCCCCCGCCGCCCTGACCGGACCGGAAGAACATCAGCACGCGGCCGTTGGGGGACCAGCTCGGCCCTTCGTCCTGCGCCGATCCCGTCAGCAGATGCTCGCCGCCGCCCGACGGGTCCATCACGCCGATGCGGAACGATCCGCCGAGCTTGGTGAAGGCGATCAGGTCGCCGCGCGGGCTCCACACCGGCGTCGCATAGCGGCCGCCGCCGAAGCTGATGCGGTGCTGGTCGGACCCGTCCGCGTTCATCACGTAGATCTGCTGCCCGCCCGAGCGGTCGCTCTCAAAGACGATCCTGGATCCGTCCGGCGAATAGCTGCCGCCGGTGTCGATGCCGGGCGAGGTCGTCAGCCGCTGCGGCGTGCCGCCACCGGCGGCCACGCGATAGATGTCCGAATTGCCCGCCTGGATCATCGAGAACAGGATGTACCGCCCGTCTGGCGAGAAGCGCGGCGCGAACGTCAGGTTCTGGTTCGCCACCACGCGGCGCGGCTGGCCGGACCCCAGGCTGTAGGTATAGATCGACGGCCGATCGCCCTCGTAGCTCATGTAGACGATCGTCTGCTGGTTGGGCGCGAACCGCGGCGTCAGCACGATCGCCTGGCCGTTGGTCAGGAAGCGGTGGTTGGCGCCGTCCTGGTCCATGATCGCGAGCCGCTTGACGCGGTGCGCCTTGGAGCCGGTCTCCGACACGTACGCCACTCGGCTGTCGAAATACGGGCCCTCGCCGGTCAGCTTGGTGTAGATGGTGTCGGCGCATTTATGTGCGGCGCGGCGCCAGTCGCCGGGTGCGACGACGAAGCCCTGGCGCGCGAGCTCGGCGCGGCTCGACACGTCGTACAGGTAGCAGCCGACCGTCAGCGTGCCGGCGCCGTCGGCGCGGATGAAGCCCTGCACCAGCGCCTGCGCGCCCGTCTGCCCCCAGGCGTCGAAGGCGGGCGCGGTCACCTCGGGGAACGACACCGGGCGCAGGCGATCGGGCGCGAGCGGGGTGAAAAGGCCGGAGTTCTTGAGGTCGGTGGTGATGATCTGGCTGAGCTGCCGGCCGAGCGCATCCGTCGAGCCGGCGGGCGTGTCCGCCACCGTCGGCGTCGGCATGTCGGGGATCGCGATCGGCAGCGGCGCGGTGGTGCCGCCCTCGACGTCGACGACCAGATCCTGCGCGGGCGCCGTCTGGCCTGCCGGGATGGCGGGCACCGGCTGGGTCCGGGGCGCGGGCGCCGGCACGGTTTGCGGCACGGGTGCGGCACCGAACAGCAGCGCAGCGAGAAGGGCAGGCAGGCGAGTCATCGCATCAATCCTCAGCCGGGCAGCTTGTAGCGGAGCGTGATGTTCCGCCAGCCGCCGGGCACGTCGTACAGGTCGTCGGGCAATCCGTGTAGCGGCGAGCATCCTGTGAAGGCGGCGATGCCCAGATCGTCCACCCGATCGAGATAGCGTCGATTGTCGTCATCCACACCATCATGGTTCACGACGCGCGGCGCCGCGGCGAGGCTGCCGTCGCGATTGAGCTTCAGGTTGATCGACACGCGGATGCGCTCGGCGCCCGGCCCGGGCGTGACCTGCCGGTTGGCGCAGGGCTGGATTTGCCGCTGGATCGCCGAGCCGATGCCGGCAAGCGCCTGCGCCCCGATCCGGGCGGCAGGCGCGGCGGCGGACGGGGCCGCCTTGCTCGGCGTATCCGTCAGCCCCTTGAGCAGATCGTCGCTCAGCCGCGATCCGCGCGGATGCGGCGCCTTGCCCTCCCCCGATCCGGTGCCGGTCGTCGGCGCCGGCTTGGCGGAGGCCTTGGCGGGCGCAGCGGATTTCGCGGAGGCCGCTTTGGCGGGCTTGGCAGGCGTGGCGTCCGTCGTCGGCTTTGCCTTGGCCGGTTTGGTGGGCGCCTTCTCGGCGGCGGGCTCGATCGGCTTCGGCTTCGGAACGGGTTTGGGCGCCGGCGCGGGCTTGGGTGCAGGCTTCGCCACCGGCTTTGGCGCGGGAACGGGTTTGGGGACCGGCTTGGGCTCGGGCGCCGGTTCCGGCTTGGGCGCGGGCTTGGGTTTCGGGGCCGGCTCGGGCGGTTTCGGCGCGGGCGCGGGCGGAACCGGCTCGGGAGCCGGCGGCAGGGGGGCCGCATCCTCGGGCGCGCCCTGGTCGGGAGCGGCGGACTGGCTCGGCGGCGTCGGCGCGGGCGGTGCGGTCTGCTCCGGCCCCACGTCCTTGACCAGGCTCACCTCGACCGGATGCTGCTCCAGCTTCTTGGGATCAGGCGCCACCAGCAGCCCGAGCGACAGCAGGCCGAACAGCGCCAGATGTCCGGCTGCGGCGACGCCCAGGCCGACCTTCTCCGTCCGGTCCATGCCCTCACCGGCCATCCGCTGTCCTCTAACGGCCGTCGACGTTGGTGACGAGCGCCACCCGGTTGAGCCCCGCGCGGTTGAGCTCGCCCATGACCCGCATCACCTTCTCGTACGGCAGCGTCCGGTCGGCGCGCAGCATCACTTGCGGCGGCAGGCCGAGCGGCGCGCGGGCGGCCAGCGCCTCAAGCCGATCGGGCAACGCGTCGTCGCTGACGGCTTCCTTGCCGATGAACAGCTTGCCCGACGCGTCGAGCGCGATGTCGACCGGCTTGTCCGCCTGCTCCACCGGCTTGGCGCGCGTGTCGGGCAGGTTGACGGGCACGCCGGCCGTCATCAGCGGCGCCGTCACCATGAAGATGATGAGCAGCACCAGCATCACGTCGACGAGCGGCGTGACGTTGATGTCCGCCATCGGCGCGGAACGGCCGCGACCGCGGCTGGAGGGTGTCATCGCCATCGCGTCAGCGCTCGCCGTCGAGCTGGCGGCTCAGCGTCGCATGGAATGCGTCGGCGAAGCGGTTGAGCCGTGCCTCGATCCGGATCACGCCATGGCCGAAACGGTTGTACGCGATCACCGCCGGGATGGCCGCGAACAGCCCGATCGCGGTCGCGAACAGTGCCTCCGCGATACCCGGCGCGACGACCGCCAAGCTGGAGTTCTGAGCCGACGCGATACCGGTGAAGGCGCGCATGATGCCCCATACGGTGCCGAACAGCCCCACGAACGGCGCGACCGAGCCGACGGTGGCGAGCACGTTCAGCCGATCGGACAGCCGGTCCACCTCCGCCGCCGCCGCCGATCCCATCGTAGTCGCCAGCCGCTCGCGCGTGCCCGACCGGTCGATCTGGCCGCCCGCGGTCGAGCGGCGCCATTCCTTGACGCCGGCGGCGAACACGCGCGCGATCGGCAGGTCGCGCTCGCCCTCCTTTTTGTGGAAGGCGTCGATGTCGTCCGCCGTCCAGAAATCGCGCTCGAACCGGTCGATGTTGCGCCGGGTGCGGCCGATCCGGCGCCAGAAGCTCCAGATGATCGCCCAGGTCCACAGGCTCGCGGCGAGCAGCCCCAGCATCACGATCCGCACGACCCAATCGGCCTGGATGAACAGCGCGATCGGCGACAGGCTGGCCGCGTCGGTGTTGAGCGCGAGATGGTTCATGCTTGCTTGCCCATGGTCTTGTCGTCGTCCCCTTGCGTCACGAGCGCCTCGAAGATGCCGCGCCACGCCGCCGGCTGCCGTCGCGGCCGCCCTCCGGGCGAGACGAGCGCGACCGTCAGGTCGGCGTCGATCAGTCTCTGGTCCGCTCGGCTGACCGTCTGCCGGATGGCGACGGCGGCGGCGCGGACGTGGCGGACCCGGCTGACGACGAGCAGCGCGTCGCCCAGCCGGGCGGGCGCACGATATCGGATCGCGAGGTCGGCGACCGCCCAAGCCCCCTCGCCCGCCTCCCACGCGGCCCGCTGATCGATGCCGGCGAGCGCCAGCATGTCCGACCGCGCGCGTTCGAGATAGCGGAGGTAATTGGCGTGGTAGACCACGCCCGACAGGTCGGTGTCCTCGTAGAAGACGCGCACCGGGAAGCGATGCTCGCCGCCCGCAAAGCGCCCTCCCTGCGGCTGATCGTCCCCCGGATTAACCATCCGGGCGCTGGTAGCCCAAGCCCGGCGGCGGGGGAAGGCGATTGGCTCGATCCGCGCAAGCGGATGCGGCACCGGCCCGCTGTTTAAGGGTGCCGAACCGGTCAGTCCGCCGGTAGCGCCGACAGGTCGAGTTCCATCCGCGGGTGCGCGGTCGGCTGGGTCGCGGTGGGTCCGGCAGCGAGCGCGATCACCGGCTCGGCGAAGCGAACCGGAGCGGGCTGGTATTGGGGCTGATGATCCGGCTGGGCGAACGCCGCATCCAGCACCGGCAGCTGCCGCGCCGCGAAGCCGGGCAGCGCGCCGGGAGCCAGGCCCTGCGCGTCCGCCATCACCCGCACCGCCGCCGCGCAGAACCGGTCGTGCGCCTGCGCCGTCGCGAAGAAATTGTAGAGCCGCGTCATCGCATGGTCGTACCGGTCCTGCCACTTGCCGCCGCCGGCGCGGAACTCGGTGGACAGGCCCGACTCGGCTGCCGTCAGCGCCGTCTTCTGCGCGGCGATCAGCGCGTTGTACTGCGCCGCCAGCGCGGCCTCCCCGCCCGCGCGGCAGCCGAGCGCGGCGACGTTGAGCGCCGCGCGCAGATGCCACACCGTCGCCGCCGACGAGAGGTTGGCGTTGATCTGCGACGGAGCGACGATCACCGGCAGCGGCGCCGCGTCCACCATCGCGACCGCGGGCGGCGCGTCGACGAAAGCCACTTTATGGTGCGCGCAAGCTCCCAGCGCGAGCGCGGCGAGGAGGGGGACGACGCGCAGGGCGCGAGCGAGCAGATGACGCGGCATGGTGGCGGCCCTTCGGATGGTCGGCACCGCTCTGCGCGTAAATGGTTAACGAACGCTCACGATTGGCCTGAAAGACGGGAGCAGGCTCCCCCACCGTCCATGCTGAGCTTGTCGAAGCACTGCCCTTTTTTCCTCCTTCACAACAAGAAGGACACCCCTTCGACAAGCTCGTCCTGAGCATCGCCGAAGGGCTCAGGTCAGACGGAAAGAAGGAAGCAAGGGGGAAGAAATGAGAAAAGAAGGCCGCTACCGCCCCCGTCGTCCCAGCGCCGCCGCCGCCTCGTCCACCAGTTCGGCCAGGATCGCCGCGACCGGCTCCTCGCGGCGGACCATGCCCACCGACTGCCCGGCCATCACGCTGCCATGCTCGACGTCGCCGTCGACCACCGCGCGGCGCAGCGCGCCCGCCCAATAATGCTCGATCGACAGTTGCGCCTCCGCCATCGCCACCCGCCCCTCGTCGAGATGACCCGCCACCTCGCGCTGCTTGGCGGTGAACAGCTCGCCGCCGGCGTTCTTGAGCGCGCGCACCGGGATCACGGGCAGCCGGGCATCGAGCTGCACCGACGCCACCGCGTCGCGCGCGCTCGCGCGGATGAACGCCTGTTTGAACGCGGGGTGGGCCACCGACTCGGTCGCGCACACGAACTTGGTGCCGAGCTGCACGCCCGCCGCGCCCATGTCGAGATAGCCCGCGATCGCCTCGCCGCGCCCGATCCCGCCCGCGACGAACACCGGCACCGCGTCGGCGATCTCGGGCAGCATCTCCTGCGCCAGCACGCTCGTCGACACGGGGCCGATATGCCCGCCCGCCTCCATCCCCTCGATCACCAGCGCGTCGACGCCCGACCGGATCAGCTTCTTCGCCAGCGCCAGCGTCGGCGCGAAGCAGACGACCTTGGCACCTCCCGCCTTTATAGCCTCCAGCGAGCCCTTCGGCGGCAGCCCCCCCGCCAGCACGACATGGCCGACGCGATGCGCGGCGCACACCGCGATCAGCTCGGTCAGCGCGGGGTGCATGGTGATGAGGTTGACGCCAAATGCCTTATCGGTGAGCGCCTTCGTCCCCGCGATCTCCGCGTCGAGCAGCGCGGGCGTCATCGCCCCGCATGCCAGCACGCCAAAGCCGCCCGCGTTCGAGATGGCGGCGACCAGATTGCGCTCCGACACCCACGACATCGCCCCACCCATGATCGCATAGGTCGAGCCGAGGAACGCCGCCCCACGCGCCATCGCGCGGGCGAGCCGGTCTCGGCCCGTGGCATCGAGCGTGGGCACGGGCTGGATCTCAGCAGGAGCGGCGGCGAGCGTATCGGTCATCCCGACGGCCTACCGCGCGCGATGCGCCGGGGGCAAGCGGGGCGGCGCGATCACGCCAGCACAAAGTAGGTAACAGTACTTCGCACCAAAACGCGATGTCGCGGCGGCGCGGGCAGGGCCTGCGCAGCGGCAGCGAGGGTACGGAGTTGTCAAAGAACGTTGTTAGGATTTCACGAGTTATCCAACATCGCAAGCCGGGGGGGGGGCATCACCTAGGTCGGCGCACCATCACGAACCCGTTCGTGTCGAGCGAAGTCGAGACACCTCGGGATACGTCCGCCCCATATCCCTCGACGTCGCTTAAGACGAACGGAAGCAGGGTAGGCAGATGAGTCGAAACCGCTTGCGGGGATCGCCGGGCTTGCCGGGGAGCGCCGGGCCACTCCCACTCGACAGGATGGAACACCCTCATGCCTGGATTTGAGGCATCGGAAACCGACATTGGCGGCGGAAAACTTACCGCGTACCACCAGGCAATGTCGCTCTACCGCAAAGCATGGCTGTTCATGGCATGGACCATGCTGGTTCTGATTGCCTCGCCACTCTGGCTATTCTGGCCGTTCATTCATTGGGGGCTGGTCGGAGCACTGCCTGGAATGGCGTTTTGGCTCGCTCACGGTGCGGCGTCGCTCTGGCTTTTTCGATGTCCGGAGTGCGGCACCTCGCCTTTCACCACGAGCACCTGCTTAGTCGGGATCAGTCATCCGTGGCCGCGTCGATACTGCTCGAAGTGCGGCCACGATCTGACATTAGCGTAGGTCCGCGATCGAGCCTCATCCCTTAACCGGCAGATGTCGCGCCAGCCGCGTCTGGAGAAGGCCGACGAGCGCCGGGTCCATGAACGCATAGTCGTCCGGTATGTCGAGGCAGATGATCGGCTTTCCGTTCAGCCAACGGCGGAAGCGTTGCCGTACCTTGGCGCGATGCTGTTTCTCCATGACGACGATCACGTCCGCCCACTCGACCAGCTCGCCCGACAGCGGGGTGTCGGCGCCCATGTTCGTGCCGGCCGAGGCCACTTCCAAATCGCGCCGGTGCGCGAACACCTGCTCCGCCGTAGGGCTGCGCAGCCGGTTCTGGCTGCACACGAACAGCACGGTCTTCACCGAGCTACGCCGCATCCAGCCCATAAGCCGTGTGCAGCACCCGCACCGCCAGTTCCGTCTCGTCCTCGTCGATCAGGACGCTCACCTTGATCTCGCTCGTCGAGATCGCCTGCACGTTGATGCCGCGGGCGCCGAGCGTCGTGAACATCGTGGCCGCGACGCCCGCATGGCTGCGCATGCCGACGCCGACGACGCTGATCTTGGCGACGCGCGTGTCGTGGACCATCCGTTCGTAGCCGATCGCGGCGCGCCCCTGCTCCAGCACGTCCAGGCTGCGCGCCAGGTCCGCCGCCGGCACGGTGAAGGTGACGTCGGTCGATCCCGTCGCCCCGTCATGGATGTGCGCGACGTTCTGGATGATCATGTCGACGTTGATGCCGGTGTCCGCCAGCGGCGCGAAGATGCTGGCCACCGCGCCGGGCCGGTCGGGCACCTGCGTCAAGGTGATCTTGGCCTCGTTCTTGTCGTGCGCGATACCGGTGATGAGCTGGCGTTCCATGTCGTCTACCTCTTCCTCCCCCACGATCATCGTTCCGGGCAGCGTGTCCGCCATCGGCGCGCCCTCACCATCTGGCGCGCCCGTAAAGGACGACAGCACCTGCACGCGCACGCCCTCCTTCATCGCCAACCCGACCGAGCGCGTCTGCAGCACCTTCGCGCCGACGCTGGCGAGCTCCAGCATCTCCTCATAGGTCACCTTGGCGAGTTTGCGCGCACGCGGGACGATGCGGGGGTCGGTGGTGTAGACGCCGTCGACGTCGGTGTAGATGTCGCACCGCTCCGCGCGCATCGCCGCCGCGACAGCGACCGCGCTGGTGTCGGAGCCGCCGCGGCCAAGCGTCGTCGAGCGACCGCCGTCGGTCACGCCCTGGAAGCCCGGGATCACCGCCACCTCGCCGGCGGACAGGCTCGCGTCGAGCGCGGCGGTGTCGATCGCGCCGATCCGTGCCTTGGCATGCGCGTCGTCGGTGCGGACCGGCAACTGCCAGCCGAGCCAGGAGCGTGCCGGCACGCCGATCGCCTGGAGCGCGATCGCGAGCAGCCCGCTCGTCACCTGCTCGCCCGCCGAGACGACCACGTCATATTCGGCCCGATCGTAGAGCGGCGACGCCTCGCGGCAGAAGCCGACCAGCCGATCCGTCTCCCCCGCCATCGCCGAGACGACCACCGCGACCTCGTGTCCCGCCTCGACCTCGCGCTTCACCCGCGCCGCGACCGAGCGGATGCGCTCGATGCCGGCCATCGACGTGCCGCCGAACTTCATGACGATGCGGGGACGTCGGCCAGGACGGAGGTCGGGACGGGATGCGCGGGAAGCCATCGGGGCGGGATTTGCCTTGCCGGATGCGGGGGCGGCCCTGATAGGAACCGGCCATGACGAGCGCAAGCGAGGCGGCCCCGACCGTCACCGACACGATGCCCCCGCCGGCGGAGCCGGGGATGATCGACCCAGCCGAGGCGGCGCATTTTGGGCGACAGGCGGAGCAGTGGTGGGATCCGAAGGGCTCGTCGGCGATGCTCCACCGGCTGAACCCCGTGCGGCTCGGCTTCATCCGCGCCGCGGCCGACGCGCATTGGGGCTGCAATTCCGCCGGCTTCCGCCCGCTCGCCGGCCGGCGCGCGCTCGACATGGGCTGCGGCGCGGGGCTGCTCGCCGAGCCGCTCGCGCGGATGGGGGCGGACGTCACCGGAGTGGACGCGGCGCCCGAGAACGTCGCCGCCGCGCGCGCCCATGCCGCCACGGGAGGCTTCGCCATCGACTATCGCGCGGGCAGCACCGGCGCGATTGCGGGCGAGCGGTTCGATCTGGTGTGCAGCCTGGAGGTCATCGAGCATGTCGTCGACCAGCCGGGGTTCGTCGGCGCGCTCGCCGACGCGCTCGCGCCCGGCGGGCTGATGATCCTCTCGACCCCCAACCGCACGCCGCTGACACGGCTGGCGCTGGTCGGCGCGGCGGAGGTGACGGGGCTGATCCCGCGCGGCACGCACGACTGGCACCGGTTCCTGACGCCCGACGAGCTGACCGGGATGGTGGAGGCGGCCGGGCTGACGGTGACGGGCACGCGTGGCCTCGGCCTCTCGCCGACTCGGGGCTTCGCGCTCAGCGACAGCCTGGCGCTCGACTATTTCCTCACCGCGACCCGGGGCTGAGATGACGGCGGCGCGCCGGCACTGGCTGCTGCTGGCGGCGCTGGCGCTGGTCCTGTGCGCGCTGGCGCTGGTACGGCCGGTGGACCATGACGAAAGCCAGTATGTCGCCGCCGCGGTGCTAAGCGCGCACCGGCTGCTCCCATATCGCGACTATGCCTATCTTCAGACGCCGCTCCAACCGCTGGCGTTCGCGCCGGTGGCGGCGCTGGCCGGAAGCTGGGCATGGCCGGCGCTGAGGATCGCGGACGCGCTGCTCGGCGCGGCCGCAATCGGGTTCGTCCATGCCGGCGCGCGGGCGGCGGGGGTGCGGTCGGGGGTGGCCCTGGCGGTGGCGGGACTGATGGCCTGCTCCGAGCCGCTGCTGTTCGGCGCCGGCACCGCGCGCAACGACGCGCTGCCGCTTGCCTGCCTGTCGGCGGCGCTGTGGCTGGCGATGAAGCAGGAGGATGCCGCGACGCGGCAGCGCGCGCTGGGCATCGGGCTGTTGCTCGGGGCCGCGGCGGCGACGAAGGTGAGCTACCTCCTGCCGCTCCTCGCCTATCTCGGCGCCGCGCGGGTCGATCGGCGGCGGCTACCGTCGGTGGTCGGCGCCGGGGTGCTGCCGGCGGCCGGGCTGGTCGCGTCGGTCGTCTGGAGCGCGCCGGCGGAGGCCTGGCTCGGCATCTGGACCTTCCCGCACGATGCGCCGGGGCTTTGGTACGGTGCCGGCTCGTGGCGCATGTCGCTGGCGGGCAAGGCTGTCGACCTGGCCAAGTTCCTCGCGCTCGGCCCCGCGCTGCTCGCGCTCGTGATCGTCGCGCCCAAGATAGTCGCACGAGGGCCGGTGGGATCACGCGAGCGGCTGTTGGCGGCGATGCTGGCCGCATGCCTGCTTGCCGCGATCGCGCCCGCGCCGACGATGCGGCAATATCTGGTGCCGGTATTGCCGCCGCTGTTCCTGCTGCTCGCGCTCGCCTGGGAGGCTCGACCGCCGGCAAGCGCATGGCGGATCGGCGCCATCGTGTTCGCGGTCGCCGGGCTCGCCCCCAGCGTCGCCGCGCTGGTCGACGCCGCCGGCGCCGGCCCGGCGATGGCGCGGGCGATGCATGACGGTGCGGCGATCCGGACGGCGATGGACCGGACGCAGGTCGTGCAGACGGTCGTCACCCTGTCGCCGCAATATCTGCCTGCCACCTATCGCCTGCCCGATCCGCGCTTCGCCACCGGACCATTCTATTTCCGGACCCGGAACCTGATCGATCCGGCCGCGGAGGCGCGCGCGCATCTCGTCTCGCTGGCGCGGATCGATGCGGGGCTGGCGATCCGGCCCGAGGGGATATTGACGGGCGGCGGCGTCGGTGACGCTCCGCTCGAGGCGGCGCTGGCGCAATGGGCGACGGCGCATGGCTATCGGCGCACGCCGGTGCCGGGTACGGCCTTCAGCCTCTATGTCAGGCCGCGATGACGCCCGCGCGCTTGGCGTCGATCAGCCGGGCGTAATAGCCAAGCAGGTCCTCGACATGCTCGCGATCGGTCCGCACCCGCCCGGCGGCCAGCACCGCCGCGCGCCGGACCATCGCGCGGTCGCGGCCGGCGAATCGCACGATCGCCGCCGCCAGCGCGCCCGGGTCACGCGCCGCATAAAGCTCGGAGGAATGCGGCTCGGCTACCTCCGCGCAGCCGCCGGTGTCGGGCACGATCAGCGGCAGGCCCGCGGCCATCGCCTCCGACGCGACCAGCCCGAACGGCTCCGCCTCCGACCCGTGCACCAGCGCGTCCGCGCTCGCCATGATCCGCGCCAGCCGCTCGCGATCGTACACCGGGCGGAACAGCCGGATGTGCGGGCCGCCACGCAGCCGCCGCTCGATGCGCGCACTGTCCATGCCGGTGCCGATCAGGATCAGGCCGACGGGAACGGATGCGCCCGCGCGCTGCACCGCCTCCACCACCATCGGCCAGCGCTTCTCGGGGTGATGACGGCCGAGCCCCAGCAGCAGCAGCGCCTCCGGCGGCAGGTCGCACTGCTCAAGCAGTGCGGCGCGCAGCCCCTCGTCACGCAATGTGGGGGAGAAATGTCCGCGCTCGATCCCCAGCGGCATCGCCGCGTCGATCCGGAGCCCGCGCGCGCGCAGCCGCTTCTCCAGCGCCGGCCCGTTGGTGACGACCGCATCGTACCGGTCGAGGAACCGACCCATGTAGCGTGAGTACCAGGCGAAACCGCGCTCGATCCGCTCGTGGCTCGCCACGCCCTCCAGCCACCGCTGCGCATAGGCAGCGACGTTGTCGTTGTGCATGAAGAACACTTTGGTCGCCCGGGCGACGGCATCTCCGTCCCACTGCCCGACGATCCACGCCGGACGCCACGGCGACGAGCATTCGACGAGGTCCGGTCGGTAGCGGTCGAGCAGCGCCGTTACCGGCGCGGCGTCCCAGAACAGGCCGTAGTTGCGGTCGAACGGCATCCCCGGCGACCGGACGTAGTGGACCATCCCGCCGCCCGGCCGCTCCTCGACGCGATCCTCCCGCCCCGGCGCGATGCAGATCAGCTCGTGGCCCAGTTCCGCCATGATGCCCATCTTGCGGTCGATATAGGTGCGCACGCCGCCGCCGCTCGGCGAGTAGAACTCGTTGACGTCGACGATCCGCACGGCTCGGCCGGTTACTTGGCCGACGAAGGCGAGAAGCCGAACATTCCGAGATATTGCGCCCGGATCGGGATGGGCGTCACGCCCGCGCCGACCGTTATCAGCGCCTCGGGCAGCTTGGGCTTGCCGAAGCCGAGCCGCCGGTTGCTGGGCGTGCCGGCGCCGTCGATCCGGTAATCGAACTTCATCTTGCCGTCGCGCTCGTGGATCATCACCAGCGCGTAGCGGCCAGGATGCGGCACGCGGACGCAGATCGCGACCGGACCCGCCTTGGGCGGGGCGACCGACACGCGGCGGAACACCTTGTCCTGCGCGATCAGTTCGTGGTCGCCCTTGAGGAAATCCTCGTCCGTTGCGGGGTATAGCTCCACCCGCACCGCGCCCTGCCGATCCTTCAGGCCGGTGATCGTCACCTCCACCGCTGGCCCGCCGCCGGGCTGGCAGGCGGCGGCATCGGCGCCGAGCGTCTGCGCGGCAGCGGGCCCGGCCGCGCCGGTCGCGAGGCAGAGGAAGGAAGCCGTCAGGGCGGCGAGGCGATGCATCGATAGGGTCATGCGTCGTTCCTAGCCACCACTGCCTGAACGCCGAACAACCCGATCAGGCCCAAGTGGATCAGAACGGTCAATGCCGCGGAAAAAGCCATCAGCTCGGACAGCGCCGCGTCATGTCCGATCAGCAGGATCGCGAGATTGGCGAACAGCATGTCCTTGTTGGGCACCAGCGGCAATCGCGACACCAGCATCCGGAGGGCCGCGAGCGCCAACCATAGCCCGATCGACGCGCCCGGCAACGCGTAATGCCATGCCAGCGCGATCAGGACCTGCCCCGCCAGCAGGCGAGCCCAGTGGACGCCGAACACCCACCACAAAGTGGGGCGCGGCAGCGAGAAGACCCGGCGCGAGAACAGCAGGAACGGCAAGGAGATCGCGATCGTCACCGCCGCCGAGCCGCCCACCAGCCGCAGCGTCTCCGGCGTCATCAGCGCGTGGACCAGCGGCACCGCGACCGCGATCATCGCCAGCGTCATCGCATTGCCGGCGATGGCGGACAGGATCGACACGTCCTTCACCGCCCCGAACGGCGCGGCCACCATCGTCGCCCGCGACCGCGCCCAGGCGTAGAAATAGGCCTCACCCGAATAGCCGAACACCACCTCGTTCGCGATCCGCTTCTTGATGAGCGCGACGAAGCCGGCGAACGGGATGCCCCACAGCCGACGGAAGATGACATAGTCGCCCGTGATCGGCGACAGGTACAGCAGACCGAAGAACAAGTAGAACAGCGGGCTCGCCGGCACCGTGCGGCTCAGCCCCGACAGGCCCGACGACAGCAGTTCACGCGCGAGCCCCGCGATCATCGCCGCCGACAGCAACCCTCCGATGATCGCGGGCCAGCGGCTGCGGATCGTCTCGAGCGGCTCGAGGCCGGCGATATCGGCCGCCACCCCGTCGGCGCGCGCCACGTCCATCCTGGCGTTCATCGACGCTCCCAAGTCTCCGGCACGCGACCGATATCGGCCCGGACCGACCGGCGACAGCCGGAGTGCGATAGGTGCTTGCGGACGAAAGTGGGCATCAGCATGGCATGCGGCAAGATGGCGCTCCACCGCTCCTCCTCCGTGTCCACGCCCGACGCTTGCTCCGTGCAGGCCGCGCATGTGCTGAGCTATGCGGACAGCCTGCGCGGCGGCGGGGTGGAGCGCGCGCTGCTGCGGCTGGCGGCCGGCTGGGTGGAGCGGGGGCGACGCGTCACGCTGGTGATCGGCGATCCGACGGGTCCGCTGGCCGCCGAACTGCCGGCGGGCGTTACGGTCGCGTGCGGCGCCCTCGCCGTCGCGGTCCGCGCGGCCGTACCCGACGTCGTCTTCTGCCCCGGCAACTATTACACCAGCCGCGCAGCCTGGATGCGCTGGCAGTTGGGCGCCGAGGCGCCGCCGATCGTCGCCAAGATGTCCAACGCGTTCGTGCGTCCGGATTTCGGCGCGGTCGGGCGGTGGGGAAACCGGCGCTGGCTCGCCTCCTACGGCCGTTTCGTGGATGCGCTGGTGGCGATGACGCCCGCACTCGCCGAGGAAGCGGCGGCGGTGACCGGCATCCCTCCGGCCCGGATCAGCGTGATCCCCAATCCGCCCGCGCACGTCCTGCCGTTCGCCGCGCCGACCAGCCTGCCCGCCGGGCGCTACGTCCTGGGCGTCGGTCGGCTGGTGCCACAAAAACGCTGGGACCGGCTGGTGGCGGCGCTGCCGCGTCTCGCCGACCCGTCGGTGGCGCTGGCGATCCTGGGCGAGGGGCCGGAACGCGCGCGGCTGCAGGCGCAGGCGGCGTCGCTGGGCGTCGCCGATCGGCTGTATCTGCCGGGCCATGCCGCCGATCCGATGCCGGCACTGGAGCGCGCAGGCGTGGCGGCGCTGACCTCCGACTATGAGGGCGTGCCCGGCGTGCTGCGCGAGGCGCTGGCGATGGGGACGCCGGTGGTCGCGACCCGCTCGAGCCGCGCGATCCCCGAGATCATCTGCGATCCCGCGCTGGGCACGATCGTCGCGCGCGACGATGCCGATGCGCTGGTGGCGGCGCTGGACCGCTGGCTCGCGCCCGGCGCCCGCCGCCCCGCTCCCGTTGCGGCGCCGGGCGAGGATGCCGCGAGCCGCTATCTGGCGCTGTTCGACACGCTGCTGCGCGAGCGAGGCCCAAGGCAGCGAACGGGGCCTTAGGCCGCGCCCTCCTCGCCTTTCTGGGCCGCCCGCTCCGAACTCCGCTCCAGCGCGACCTTCAGCACCGCCGTCAACGGATCGGCGATGACGAGGCCGATCACGCCGAACAGCGCGCTTACCAGTATCTGCATCGACAAGGTCAGCGCCGGCGGCAGGTCGACGGTGCGACGCGCGACGATCGGCACGACGATATAGCCGTCGAAGCTCTGCACCAGCGCCCAGGTGCCGGCGGCCCAGATGCCGGTGTGGGTGCCCGCGCTGAACCCCACCGCGATCATCAGCGCGCCCGTCACGAACGCGCCGATGTTGGGGATGAACGCCAGCAGCGCGGCGATGATGCCGAGCACGAGCGCCATCGGCACGCCGCCGATCTCCAGCGCGATCCAGGTCAGCACGCCCTCGGCCGCCATGCCGGTCAGCCGCCCGGCCATCAGCCGCCGTAGCGTCGTGCCCATCCGGCTGATCGTGATCGCGAACTCGCGGCGTTTCTCGGCCGGCACCATCCACTGCAGCCCGCGCCCATAGATGTCGGGCTCCATCGCGAAGAACAGGCCGAGCACCAGGATGAACACCATCGTCGTCGCCGCGCCCAGCGCGGTGCCGACATAGGACGACAGGCGCCCGAGCTGCCCCGCCGCCTGCTTCGCGAGGTCCGCGACCCCGCCCGTCTGCGGAATGATTCCCTGCCCGGTCAGCCACTGCACCGCGCGGTTGCCTTGCGTCTCCACCGTCGAGCGGAGCTGCGCAAACTGGCCGGTGATCTGCACGCCCGTCAGCACGAACGTGCCGATGACGAACAGCAGCGCGACCAGCACCACGATCAACAGCCGCCATCCGCGCCCGATCGGCAGCACCCGGCCGAGCAGGCGGACGCCGCCGTCGAGGATGGTCGCGACGATCAGCCCGGCGAAGATGATGAGGATCGGCTGGATCAGCACCACCACCAGCGCCATCGCAGCCACCAGCCCCAGCCACACGACCGCGCGTCGGAACTCCTGCCGCATCAGCGGATCGCTGACCTCGTTGGGGCTCGCGCCCTGGACGACCTCGACGCGGCGCCCCTCGTCGGTAGCGATCGCGGTGTGCGGCGCAGGGTCGGTCACGGAGACGCTCATCGCGTGCTTTCGGGATGGAGGGAGGTCACGGCGCGTCCGGGGCGGAAGGCGGGCAGCCAGGTCAGCGGGTTCAGCGTCGTCGACCCGTCGAGCGAGAAGGTGATGAACTCCGCCCGGCCGCCAAGATTCTCCCACGGCACCGGGCCGCCGAGCCCCTGGTCCGGCAAGCCGAGCGGGAAGCGGCTGTCCGCACTATGATCGCGATTGTCGCCCATCATGAACACGTGTCCGGGCGGGATCGTGATGGGGTTGCCGACACGGTAGTTGTCGCCTTGGCTGCCATCGATGTCGTCCACCGTCTCGAACGAGCGACCGTTGGGCAACGTCTCCGTCACGATCGGTAGACGACACGCGTCCGTCGCGCCGATGCGTACCACGATCCCGCCACCGCAGGTCGGCGTGCCGTCCGAGGCAAGCCCGTCCCCATATCGCGGCAGGTCGACATAATGTTTGGGCCCGCGCTTCACCGGTACGCCGTTCAGGATCACCGTCCCGTCGCGTACCTCCAGCCGGTCCCCCGGCAGGCCGATCACGCGCTTGATATAGTCGTTGTTGGTGCCGGGCGGCGTCACGATCGCGACATCGCCGCGCTCGGGCATATGGCCGAACAGCCGCCCGTGCTCGAACGGCAGTTCGACGCTCCAGCTCTCCTGCGGCGTGCCGAGCGCCGAGCGCAGGATCGCGAGCGGGTTGGGGATGGTCGGCGAGACGAACGACCAGCCATAGGCGAACTTGCTGACGACCAGCCGGTCGCCCACCTCCAGTCCCGGCAGCATCGATTCGGACGGGATGTAGAACGGCTTGGCGACGAAGCTGTGGAAACCCAGCACCGCCAGGATTAGCCAGAACAGCCCCTTGGTCTCGCTCCACACCGCGCTGCCGCGGCGCGCGGACGGTGTTGCGGGGGCAGCCACGGGCGTCTCGACGACGGTTCCGGCGGGCGGAAAAGCCGGCTCGGCCTGCGCCATCGCCCGCGGCGGCACGGCGGCTCCCTCGTCAACCATGCGCTTCAATCGCCTCGATTACGGCTTCGATGATGACGAACGCCTGCGCCCAGGGGTGGTCGTCGGTCATCGTCAGATGGACGCGGGCGACGTGGCCCGCAGGCGTGATGGCGTCAAGCCTCGCGCGCGCGCCGCCGGTCAGCGCCAGCGTCGGCGCGCCGGAGGGTGCGTTGACCACGCCGATGTCGCGCATGAACACGCCGGCGCGAAAGCCGGTGCCCACCGCCTTCGAGAACGCCTCCTTGGCGGCGAAGCGCTTGGCGAGCGTGCCCGCCCTGGTGAACGGCCGCCGCGCGGCGCGCGCGCGCTCCGCATCGGTGAACACGCGGGCCTCGAACCGCTCCCCGAACCGCTCCAGCGACGCGGCGATCCGCTCGATCGAGCAGAGGTCGGAGCCGAGGCCGAGGATCATGACGGTCCCACCAGACCGTCACCCCAGCGCAAGCTGGGGTCTCGTGCCGCGGGCGCAGGGCCCATAACTGCGAGACCCCAGCTTGCGCTGGGGTGACGGAAGGTGGCTTGGCTCCGCGGAAGATCATCCACGCGCCGCATCCATCGCTGCCCGCATCGCGCGCACCGCCTCCGCCAATCCCACGAATAGCGCATCCGCGATCAGCGCATGGCCGATGTTGAGCTCGCGCACCTGCGGGATGGCGGCGATCGGCGCGACATTGCCGGTCGTCAGCCCATGGCCGGCATGGACCTCGATCCCGTTCTTCGCCGCCAGCGCCGCAGCGTCCGCGAGCCGGCGCAGCTCTACCTCGCGAGCGCCGGCCTGGTCGGGGCCGTCCAGCTCGGCATAACGGCCGGTGTGCAGCTCCACCACCGGCGCGGCGAGCCGGATCGCGGCGTCGATCTGCTCGGCCGACGGCTCGATGAACAGCGACACGCGGATGCCCGCCTGCGCCAGCGCCGCGCACATCGGCGCCAGGCGCGCGAACTGGCCGGCGGCGTCGATCCCGCCTTCGGTGGTGCGCTCCTCGCGCTTTTCCGGGACGATGCACGCGGCGTGCGGCCGGTGACGAAGCGCGATCGCCAGCATCTCGTCGGTCGCCGCCATTTCGAGGTTCAGCGGCACCGGCAGTTCGGCGCGCAGCCGGGCGATGTCGTCGTCGCGGATGTGCCGGCGGTCCTCGCGCAGATGCGCGGTGATCCCGTCCGCCCCCGCGCTTGCCGCCAGCAGCGCCGCCGCCACCGGATCGGGATAGTCCGTCCCGCGCGCGTTGCGGACGGTCGCGACATGGTCGATGTTGACGCCTAGGCGAAGTCTCACGCTCACGCTTCGGCCTCGCTCGGGGCTGCACTCGGAACGGGCGCCCTGCTTCCCGGCTTCGTCATCGGGATCGCCGCCAGCTCGGGCGGCACCTGATCGGGCTCATAGCTCGGCACCGACAGGCGGACCAGCGGGAAGAAGGGCACGCCCAACTCCGCCGCGCCGTCCGAGCGATCGACCAGCGCCGCCGCCGCGACCGTTTTGCCGCCGGCGCGCGCGATCGCGGCGATCGCCTCGCGGGAGCTGAGCCCGGTGGTGACAACGTCCTCCATCATCAGCACGCGCTGCCCCGGCGACAGGCGGAAGCCGCGGCGCAGTTCGAACACGCCCGTCGGCCGCTCCAGGAACATCGCCTCCACGCTCAGTGCGCGCGCCATCTCGTGCCCGGCGATCACCCCGCCCATCGCCGGCGATACAACGGAGGTGATGCTCGCACGGATCGTGGCGGGGAGCTTGGCCAGCAACGCCTCGCACAGCCGCGCGCCCCGCGCCGGATCCATCAGCACGCGGGCGCATTGTAGGTACCGCGCGCTGTGCCGTCCCGACGACAGGACGAAATGCCCCTCCAGCAGCGCATCGGCGGCGCGGAACTCGGCCAGCACCTGCTCGTCCGTCATCGCTCGCTCCATCCGCTTCCAAGCCGCGCCTAGTCCGGCGACCGCGACTTGCGCAACGCATCACCGATCAACTCCGGCACAATTTCGGCTGCCTTGCCGCTTGTTGCCGCCGGGGTGCATGCGTATAGCCGGCCGATAAACCGGGCGGCCAAGCCGCGTGCGGGCCGTTCGACGCCACGCTCGGGGTGATTAGCAGGATGCGGAATACGGGGTTCAAGTCGTTGCTGGTCGCGGCCGGGCTCGCGCTCGCCGGTACGGCGTCCGCGCAGGCGCCCGCCGATCCCGCGCCCGTCAAGCCGATCTCGGCGACCGCGCCCGCCGCTCCGCAGGGCGTTCCGGGCGCCGTCAACACCGCGCCGACATCGGCGGCCGCCGCGCCGACCGCCGCTCCCGCCTCGCCGCTGCTGGCGATGGACGGCGCGCCCCCGATGACGGTCCAGCCGGGCATCGGCCAGCCGACGGATGGTCTGATGCGCCTCCAGCCGCAGGTGACGCTGACGGGGCGGCGCGCGCACCACATGCACGACGCCTATCTGCTGCCGACCATCTTCGCCGTGTGCGCGCTGGTGCTCGTGCTGCTGGTCGTCGTGGTGATCCGCTTCCGCGCCGCCGCCAACCCCATCCCCTCGCGCACGTCGCACAACACGGTGCTGGAGGTGGCCTGGACGCTGCTGCCGGTGCTGGCGCTGGTGCTGATCGCGGTGCCGTCGATCGGGCTCCTGCAGGCGCAGTTCAAGCCCGCGCCCGCTAACGCCGTGACGCTGAAGGCGATCGGCAACCAGTGGTATTGGTCGTACCAATATCCGGACCATGGCGGCTTCGAGATCACCGCCAACATGCTCAAGGAGCAGAGCCAGGTCGGCAAGGGCGAGCGCGCGCGGACGGATGCGGACGGGCCGCGGCTGCTCGCGTCCGACAATCGCGTGGTGCTGCCGGTCGGCGTGCCGATCCGGTTGATCACGACCGCGAACGACGTGATCCACAGCTGGGCGGTGCCCGCTTTCTGGATCAAGCTGGACGCGGTTCCCGGTCGTCTGAACGAGACGAGCTTCACCATCGATCGGCCGGGCCTCTATTTCGGCCAATGTTCGGAATTGTGCGGCGCGCGTCATGCCTTCATGCCGATCGCCGTCGAGGCGGTGCCGCCCGCGACCTTCGCGGCCTGGGTGCGCGCCAAGGGCGGCACGATGCCGGGCGGCGGCCCCGCCGGCGTGACGACCACGCAAGCCTCGGACAAGGTGATCCCGCAGCCGGGCGCAGCGGGCAACGGCCCGGCCAAGCCGGCCGAGTTCGCCACTCCGCCTGCCGGGCCCAATCCCACCACCGTCACCGGCACCACCGGCCTCAACACGCGCGCGACCGGCAACCCGGCCGGCAGCGGCAACGCGGGACAGTAAGATGACCGATACCGCCCTTTCACCCCTCGCGTTCGAGGCGCACCAGACGCACGACCATGCGGATGCCCACGCCGATCACAAGCCGGGCTTCTTCGCGCGCTGGTTCATGTCCACGAACCACAAGGACATCGGTACGCTATACCTGATCTTCGCGATCGTCGCGGGGATCATCGGCGGTTCGATCTCCGGCATGATGCGCGCCGAGCTTGCGCATCCGGGCATCCAGTACCTGCAGGGTTGGGCCTCGATGCTCAACGGCGGTCAGGCGAGCCTCGACCAGTCGCTCCACCTGTGGAACGTGCTTATCACCGCGCACGGCCTCATCATGGTGTTCTTCATGGTGATGCCGGCGATGATCGGCGGGTTCGGCAACTGGTTCGTTCCGATCATGATCGGCGCACCCGACATGGCGTTCCCGCGGATGAACAACGTGTCGTTCTGGCTGCTGATCCCCGCCTTCACGCTGTTGCTTGCCTCGCCCTTCTTCGGCGGCGCGGGCAACGGCTGGACGTTGTACGCGCCGCTGTCGACCTATGGCGAGCCGGGGCCGTCGACCGACATGGCGATCCTCGCGCTCCACCTCGCGGGCGCCTCGTCGATCCTGGGCGCGATCAACTTCATCACCACCATCTTCAACATGCGCGCGCCGGGCATGACGCTGCACAAGATGCCGCTGTTCGTCTGGTCGGTGCTGGTGACGGCGTTCCTGCTGCTGTTGGCGCTTCCGGTGCTCGCCGCTGCGATCACCATGCTGCTGACCGATCGCAACTTCGGCACCACCTTCTTCGATCCGGCGGGCGGCGGCGATCCGATCCTGTACCAGCATCTGTTTTGGTTCTTCGGCCATCCCGAAGTCTACATCATGATCCTGCCGGGCTTCGGCATCGTCAGCCAGATCATCTCGACGTTCAGCCGCAAGCCCGTGTTCGGCTATCTCGGCATGGCCTATGCCATGGTCGCGATCGGTGTGGTCGGCTTCGTCGTGTGGGCGCACCACATGTTCACGACCGGGCTCAGCGTGAACACCAAGATGTACTTCACCGCGGCGACGATGGTGATCGCGGTCCCGACTGGCATCAAGATCTTCTCGTGGATCGCGACGATGTGGGGCGGCTCGCTGGCCTTCAAGACGCCGATGGTGTGGGCGATCGGCTTCATCTTCATGTTCACCGTCGGCGGCGTGACGGGCGTGGTGCTCGCCAATGGCGGCATCGACGATTACATGCAGGACACCTATTACGTCGTCGCGCACTTCCATTACGTGCTGTCGCTGGGCGCCGTGTTCTCGCTGTTCGCGGGCTTCTACTACTGGTTCCCGAAGATGTCGGGCAAGATGTACAACGAGTTTCTTGGCCAGGCGCATTTCTGGGTGTTCTTCGTCGGCGTGAACGTGATGTTCTTTCCGATGCACTTCTTGGGCTTGCAGGGCATGCCGCGTCGTATCCCGGACTATACTGGCCAGTATGAGCATTGGAACACGGTGGCGTCGGTCGGTTACATGATCATGGCCGCCGGCATGGTGATCTTCTTCGTCAACCTGATCTGGTCGCTGATCGCGGGCAAGAAGGCTGGCGACAATCCCTGGGGCGAGGGCGCCACGACGCTTGAGTGGACGCTGTCCAGCCCGCCGCCATACCACCAGTTCGAGACGCTGCCGCTGATCGACTAAAGTGGCGGCGTCCGTCGACACGAATGGAACGCCTCGGGGAACCCGAGGCGTTTTCGTGCGCGGTTGGGCCAATTCGCGACTAAACGTGGTGCTTGCGTTGTTCTCGTTGCAACAGCACCTCAGGCCTCACAGACGTCGACGTCGACTGTTGTTAAACCGACCAACGATTGGACAGTTGTGTCGGATCCGATCGAACGGGGATGCATGATTTCGCGAGACGTCATGGTGCAGGCTCATCCAGTCACGATTACGCTGGGTCTGGCTTTGAACGGCTCCGTCTCCGGCAATGTATCCTTCACGCAGGACAGGACGCCCGATCCTGCGCAAGGCTTAGTACTATTGACTCAGCTACCGAATGGCGGCTTGAAAGTGGTAGCGACAGCCCTTCCTGGTGCTGGCGAAAGCCGGGTGACCGTCAACTTTATCATGGACTGGAATACCCAGCGCTCGTTTCTGGCAGGCCTGCCCAATACGACTGCTTTCCGAGTCGAGAACAAGACGCGTGCTTACGTGGCGACCGTCGGCGCGCAACGGCTCTCGTCGGCATCGATCGCACCGGACATCCGGTCGACTGCCGCGTGCTGGTGAGCGCCAGACGAACCAATCTCGACGCGGCCTTGTGCCGCGCATTGTTACGGCACGCGAAGTATGATGCCGCGACGGGTGAGGACCCTGCGACGAGGTACATCGTCGTCGGCGTGGTGTGGGGCTTCTGATCGCGCGATTTGCGACCGGTATTGCTTTTGCCGGGACTAGGACGTGCCTATATGCCGTTCAGCCCATGACCCCCGCTTTCGCCGCTCCCCTTCCCGCCGACTGGCGCGACTTCCTCGCCCTGACGAAACCGCGCGTTATGACGCTCGTGGTGTTCACCGGCCTGTGCGGCATGTTGGCGGCGCCCGAGCGGATCGATCCGGTGCTGGGTTTCACGGCGATCCTGTGTATCGCGCTCGGCGCTGGTGCGGCCGGTGCGCTCAACCAGTGGTACGAATCTGACATCGACGCGATCATGCGCCGCACCGCGAAGCGTCCCTTGCCGGATGGCCGGATGGAGCGTCCCGCCGCGCTCCAGTTCGGCGTCGGCCTTGCCGCCTTTTCGGTCATCCTGATGGGGCTTGCTGTAAATATCGCAGCCGCCACGATCCTAGCCATCTCCATCCTCTTCTACGTGCTGATCTACACCGTATGGCTCAAGCGCCGGACGCCGCAGAACATCGTGATCGGCGGCGCGGCGGGGGCGTTTCCACCGCTGATCGGCTGGGCCGCCGCGGCCGGGCACGTGGCGCCTCTGCCGCTCCTCCTCTTCGCCTTCGTGTTCCTGTGGACGCCGCCGCATTTCTGGGCGCTCGCGCTGTTCATCAAGTCCGATTATGCCGCCGCCGGTGTGCCGATGCTGCCGGTGGTGGCCGGCACGCGAGCGACGCGGCACCAGATCGGTTTCTACACCGTGCTGATGACGGTGGTGGCGATCGCGCCATGGGCGCTGGGACTGACGGGGGCGCTCTATGGCTGGGCATCGCTGGCGATGACCGCCGTGTTCGCCGGCATGGCCGCGCAGGTTGCTCTGCGCTCGCCGGGCGCCGATGACGCGTTGAAGCCCGAGAAGCGGCTGTTCGCCTATTCTATCCTGTATCTCTTCATGATGTTCGGCGCGCTGGTCGTCGACCGGTGGGTGGCATGACCGACGGACGCGATCCCTCCCCTTGGCAGTCGGTCCAGTCCGGCTCCAACGACGAAGCGGTCCGTAAGCGCCAGCGTGGGCGGGCGATCGTCATGGGCCTGTTGTTGGGTGCGCTGGTCGTGCTGATCTTCTTTGTCTCCATCGCCAAGATCAAGGCGGGTGTGAAGTGACCCGGAACATGACCGGCACCGGGCGAACGGCGATGCTCGCGGTGCTCGCCATCTGCTTCATGACCGGCCTCGCCTGGGCGAGCGTACCGCTCTATCGCCTGTTCTGCCAGGCGACGGGGTTGAACGGCACCACCAACCGCGGTCTGCGCGCACCCGGTGCGACCGGCAGCGCGATGACGGTCTCCTTCGACACCAACGTCACGCCGGGCATGCCATGGCGCTTCCGGCCGGAGGCTCCGGCTGACAAGGTCGACGTCGGCGCGCGCGACATGGCGTTCTTCCTCGCGACCAACACGTCCAACCATACGATCACCGGCACCGCGACCTATAATGTCACACCGGAAGAGGTCGGCAAATATTTTACCAAGATCCAGTGTTTCTGCTTCACGCAGCAGACGCTGGCGCCGGGCGAGACCGCGCGCATGCCGGTGATCTTCTACGTCGATCCCAAGATCCTGACCGATCCCGACACGCGCGACGTGCAGAACATCACTTTGTCCTATACCTTCTTCCCAGTGGATGCGGGCAAGGCGGCGGCGCGGGCGGCCAAGGACGGCTGACGCGCTAACCCCTTTGACGGCGCGCCAAACCGCATTAGAGCAGGCGCAAGATCGAACAGGGAAGACGCGATGGCGGCCGGCGCGAAGAACCACGATTACCATATCCTACCGCCCAGCATCTGGCCGATCTTCGGCTCGATGTCCGCGCTCATCATGGCGGGCGGCGGTGTCGCGTGGATGCACGGCGGCCATGTCGGCCAGCCCAACGGCGGCGGCTGGGCGTTCCTGATCGGCCTCGGCGGCGTGCTGTTCACCATGTATTCCTGGTGGGCGCAGGTCATCAAGGAAGGGCATCACGGCGATCATACGCCGGTCGTCCAGCTCCATTTCCGCTATGGCATGATCCTGTTCATCGCTTCCGAAGTCATGTTCTTCGTCGGCTGGTTCTGGGCGTTCTTCGACTTCTCGCTGTTCCCGTCCGCGATCGGCTTCGTCGACGGCGCGGTGGTCCACGCACAAGAAGGCGCGGCCGCGCTCGCCGCCACCTGGCCGCCCAAGGGGCTGGAGGTGCTCGACCCGTTCAAGTTCCCGCTGCTCAACACGATGATCCTACTGACCAGCGGCACCACCGTCACCTGGGCGCACCATGCGCTGATCCACGGTCAGCGCGGCGGCGTGAAGAAGGGCCTGTGGGGCTTGATCGGCGTCGGCGACCGCGACGGCGTGCTCAAGGGATTGTGGCTGACGATCGTGCTGGGCGCGATCTTCTCGTCGATCCAGGCGCTCGAATATTCGGATGCCCCCTTCCCCTACAAGGGCCTGAACTATGGCGCGTCGTTCTTCATGGCGACGGGCTTCCACGGGTTCCACGTGCTGATCGGCACGATCTTCCTGATCGTGTGTCTGGTGCGCGCCTACAAGGGCGACTTCACGCCGCGGCAGCATTTCGGGTTCGAGGCGGCCGCCTGGTACTGGCATTTCGTCGACGTCGTGTGGCTGTTCCTGTTCGTGGTGATCTACGTCTGGGGCGGCTGGGGCGCGCCGATCCACGTCGGCTGAGGCCGTGGCGGGCGGCCGCCTCGGCCGCAGCCCCTTCCCGAGATCATGGGACCCAAGCCGATGAGCGAGAGCGTCCCTCCTCTAATCCCCGACGTCCCGCCGCCAGTGGTGGCACCCGTACCGCTGTTCGTCGCGGGTACGCGTGGGCTCTGCCCGCGGTGCGGCAAGCCAACCGTCTATGCCGGGCTCATCAAGTTCGCCGATCGCTGCTCCGCCTGTGGGCTGGACTTCACGGAGATCAACGTCGACGACGGGCCGGCGGCGTTCCTGACGCTCATCATCGGCGCGGTCGTCGTCGGCGCCGCCGTGGTGCTGCAGGTCTCCTATGACCCGCCCGTCTGGCTGCAGATGTTGATCTGGGTCCCGGTCACCGCCGCTGCCGTGGTCGCGTGCCTGCGCGTCGCGAAGGGCGTGCTGCTGACGGTCGAGTACCGCCAGGCGGCGCATCAGGGCAAGATCAAGTCGTGAGGCGTATTCCGCTCGTGCCCACGATCCTGGTCGCGCTCGCCATCGCGGTGATGATCTGGCTGGGGCTGTGGCAGTTGCTCGACCGGCTGCCCGCCAAACAGGCCTATCTCACCCAACTTGCCGCCAACCCCGCCAAGCCGCCGATCGCCTTCCCGCGCTTCCCCGACGACGCGCTGCTGTTCCGACGGGCGAGCGGCTTCTGCCTGCGGCCGACGGCGATCACGCTGACGGGGGCGGGCGCGTCGGGCTTCCGTGCGATCGCGCAGTGCAGCACCGGCGCGGAGGGCCCGGGCATGATCGTGCAGCTTGGCACCACCACCGATCCGATGCGCCACGTGCGCTGGGCGGGCGGGCCAGTGACGGGCACGATCAGCCACGCGCCGAGCGCTACGCCACTGATCGCCGGGCTGGCGGGCCGGGTACCCGAGCGGCTGATGCTGGTCGCCGACCAGCCGGTGGACGGCCTTACCGCCAATGGCCGGCCCAGCCTCGATGCGATACCCAACAACCACCTCGCCTATGCCGGCCAGTGGTTCTTCTTCGCAGGCGTAGCGGCGATCGTCTACGCGCTGGCGCTGCGCCAGCGGTGGCGGAGCCGGCCACCGATCGCGGTGGCGACAGCGGCCGCGGTTGCCGCTCCCGCCCCCCGCCGCTAACCGCCGCCCATGCGCTACGTCAGCACCCGCGGGACCGCCCCGGTCCTCGACTTCGAAGGCGCGACGCTTGCGGGACTCGCGTCAGATGGCGGGCTGTACCTGCCCGAGACATGGCCGACGCTGGACCGCGAGCAGATCGCCGCCTTGGCGGGCTTGTCGTACGTCGACACCGCCGTCGCCGTCATGCACCCGTTCATGGGCGACGCGCTCACCCGCGAGGAGCTGCGCGATCTCTGCACCCGCGCCTATGCCACGTTCGGGCATGATGCCGTTACCCCGCTGGTTCAGCTCGACGGGCGGCACTGGCTGCTCGAGCTGTTCCACGGGCCGACGCTGGCGTTCAAGGACGTGGCGCTGCAACTGCTCGGGCTGTTGTTCGAGCGGTTCCTGATCGGCGGGGACAAGCATCTGACGGTCATCGGCGCGACGTCGGGCGACACGGGATCGGCGGCGATCGACGCGCTCGCCGGGCGGATCGGCGTCGAGATCTTCATGCTCCACCCCGCCGGCCGCGTATCGGAAGTGCAGCGGCGGCAGATGACGAGCGTGCTCGCGCCCAACGTCTTCAACATCGCGCTCGACAGCGCGAGTTTCGACGACGCGCAGGCGCTGGTGAAGGCGATGTTCGCCGACTCGGGCTTCTCGGCGCGGTTCCGGCTGTCGGCGGTGAACTCGATCAACTGGGCGCGGCTGATGGCGCAGGTGGTGTATTATTTCTACGCCGCCATCCGGCTCGGCGCGCCCGATCGGCCGGTCGCGTTCAGCGTGCCGACCGGCAATTTCGGCGACGTGTTTGCCGGCCACGTCGCGGCGCGGATGGGGTTGCCGATCGCGAAACTGCTGGTCGCCACCAACGTCAACGACATCCTCCACCGGGCGCTGTCGACGGGTGACTATGCGCGGGGGGCTGTGATGCCGACCGCGACGCCGTCGATGGACATCCAGGTCTCGTCCAATTTCGAGCGGCTGCTGTTCGACGTCGGCGGGCGCGACGGGCAGGCGCTGGCGGCGCAGATGGGAGGCTTCGACGCGACGCGGGCGATGCGGCTGACCAACGCGCAGCGGGCGGGCGCGGCGGCGCTGTTCGCGAGCGAGCGGGTGGACGAGGAGGCGATGGCCGAGACGATGCGCTGGGCCGATACGCGGACCGGCGAGCAGATCGACCCGCACACCGCGATCGGCCTGGCCGCCGCGCGGCGGCTGGCGGACGCCGACCTGCATGAGGGCGTGCCGGTCGTCACGCTCGCCACTGCGCACCCGGCCAAGTTCCCCGACGCCGTCGAGGCGGCGACCGGCATCCGCCCCGCTCTTCCCCCGCGCCTCGCCGACCTGTTCGACCGGACGGAGCGCTGCGACACGCTGCCCGCGACGCTCGCCGCCGTCACCGGCTACATCGCCGAGCGAGCGACGCCGCTTCCCCGATGAGGCTGGAGACGCTCGTCGGCGAGCCCTGGCCCGACTACGGCCTCGTCGACTCCGGCCATGGCCGCAAGCTGGAGCGCTACGGCCCGCACCGCTTCATCCGCCCGGAGCCGCAGGCCATGTGGGCGCCGTCCGCTCCGGACTGGCAGGCGGACGGCGAGTTCGTGCCCGGTGCCGACGACGAGGGCGGCGGGCGCTGGGAGTTCAATAGGGGGCGTTACGCCCGTCCCTTGCCGCCGACCGGCTGGCCGCTGGCGTGGCGTGACGTACGGTTCACTGCGCAGACCACGCCGTTCCGGCACCTGGGCTTCTTTCCCGACATGGCGCCGGTGTGGGACTGGGCACGCGGAGCGCTGGCGGGGACCGAGCAGCCCGATTGCCTCAACCTGTTCGGCTACACCGGGGTCGGCAGCCTGGCGCTCGCCGCCGCCGGCGCTCGGGTGGCGCATGTCGACGCGTCCAAGAAGTCGGTCGAGGTCGCGCGCGCCAACGCGCGGGCATCGGGGCTGGACGATCGCCCGATCCGATGGCTGGTGGACGACGCCGCCAAGTTCGTCGCGCGCGAGGGCCGGCGCGGGCGGCGGTACGACGGCATCCTACTCGATCCGCCCAAATACGGCCGCGGCCCCGAAGGCGAGGTGTGGCGGCTGGAGGAGGACCTAGCGCCGCTGATCGCCGGCTGCCGCCGGCTGCTCGACGCCGAGTCGCGCTTCCTGTTCCTGACCGTGTACGCAGTGCGGATGAGCGCGATCGCGATCGGCGAACTGGTGCGGCAGGCGTTCGCTGACCTGCCGGGCACGGTCGAGGCGGGGGAACTGGGGGTGCGGGAAGAAGCGCGCGGACTGGTGCTGCCGACCGCGATCTGGGCGCGGTGGCGGCGGTGAACAGTCAGTCGATGGTCGCAGCGGCGCCGCCAGACAGCGGCATTGGGTGGTTAGGATTAGGCGCAGCCGGTTGATCGGTTTCGCCGATGTCATCCCTTGGTGGCTTCTTGGTCCGCTTCACCAATGAGTTCAGCAACGCCTGCGACTGCTGCCAAGCAGGGAAACGAGTGATCTTACGGGCAGACCGCTTTGTGTTGAGCGGATCATGGCGAGGGATCGTACGCATGAGCAATTAGGTACGCCCGTTTATTCTGGTACGCTACCGTTCAACTCATCCCCGCCCGCATCGCCGCGCCCGCCACGAAGGGCGCGCCGGCCAGCAGCAGCAGGCTGGTCGCCGCCAGCAACTTGAACGCCCCAACCCCGCCCGCCGGATCAAGGCCCCCGGCCCCGAAGATCAGCAGCGGGATCGCGAGCGGGAGCATCACCAGCCCCGCGACCGCTCCCGCTCCCCTCACTCCCGCGACGAGCGCGGCGGTCGCCACCGCCAGCGCGGCGAGGCCCGGCGTGCCGAGCGCCAGCCCCGCCTCCACCCGCACCAGCGTCTCCGCGGAAAGCCCGAGCAGCCCGGCGGCGATCACGCTCGCGGCCATTAGCGGGGGCCCAAAGCCGAGCCAGTGCGCCGCCGTCTTCGCCGCCGCGACCGCCACCATCGGGTGGCCGCGCGCTGCGAGCTGATCGAGCACGCCCGCCTCCAGGTCCGGCGCCACCAGCCGCTCGACCGGCAGGAGGGCCGCGAGCAGCGCCGCCGTCCAGATCACCCCGCCGCCGGTGCGCGCGAGCAACGCGGTGTCCGGCCCGACCGCGAAGGGGAACAACGCGGCGGCGAGCAGGAAGAACGCCACGACCAGCGTCACGCCGCCGCCCGCGTAGGCGCGGCGGGTGTCGCGGAGGATGAGGGGGATCATGGGCTTTCCCCGTTCGGAGCCCGATCAACACCCCTATCCCGTTCATGCTGAGCTTGTCGAAGCACTGTCCTTTCTACCGGAGAAGAAGGCAGCCCTTCGACAAGCTCAGGGTAGACGGAAGTTGAGAATGGGTTGCGCGCGTGATCCCCCAGCCGCACCGCCACTGCCCTCGGCACCGCGATCGGCTGATGCGTCGCGACCATCACCGCGCCGCCGTCCGCGCGGTGCGTCGCGATCAGCGTCTCCAGCCGCGCCAGCGAGCCTGTGTCCAGCCCGTTGGCAGGCTCGTCCAGCAGCCACAGCGCCGCGCGCGACGCCACCACCCGCGCCAGCGCCGCCCGCCGCCGCTGCCCCGCCGACAGCAGCCGCACGGGCACGCTCGCGAGCGGCGTCAGCGCGACCGCCGCGAGCGCGTCGGCAACCCGCGCCTCGACGTCGCCGATCCCGTCCATCCGCGCCCAGAACCGCAACGCCGCCGCCAGCGTCGCCTCGCCGTCCAGCGCCGCCTGCTCCGCCAGCAACGCGCGAGTGCCCGTCGCTTCCACCAGCCCCGCATCGGCGCGCAGCAGCCCCGCCGCGAGACGCAGCAGGCTCGACTTGCCGACGCCGTTGGGTCCCGTCACCAGCGCCGCCTCGCCCGGCCGCAGCGTCAGCGACAGGCCGGCGAACAACATCCGCCCGCCGCGCGCCAGCGTCACCTCGGTCAGCCGAAGGATCGGGCCTTGCTCCACCATCGCCCGCCGCCCTACGCTGCGCCCACGCAACGGAGCAAGGAACCTGGATGAAGATCAAGCCGCTGAGCGAGGCCGAGCGCGCCGAGGCCCTGGATGGCCTGCCCGACTGGGATTACGATGAGGGCCGCGACGCGATCACGCGCACCGCGGTGTTCGCGGACTTCGCCGAGGCGTTCGGCTTCATGGCGCGCGTCGCGCTGGTGGCGGAAAAGGCGGACCACCACCCGGAATGGCGCAACGTCTGGAACCGGGTCGACATCCTGCTGACGACGCACGACGCGGGCGGGCTGAGCCCGCGGGACATCGAGCTGGCCGAGGCGATCGACGCGATCCTGGGGGACTGATCCTCGATGGCGGTATCTTCCGGTTCGGCGTCCGGCCCTCCCGTCGCGTTCGAGCGGCTCGCCAAACGCTATCCGGACGGGACGACGGCGGTGGACGACGTGTCGGCGGTGCTGGCCGCGGGCAGCTTCACCGCGCTGGTCGGCGCGTCGGGATCGGGCAAGTCGACGCTGCTGCAATGCGTCAACCGGCTGGTGGAGCCGACCGACGGGCGGGTCCTGATCGACGGCCGGGACGTGCGCGACGGGCCGGCCGAGGCGGTGCGGCGGCGGATCGGCTATGTGTTCCAGGACACCGGGCTGTTCCCGCACCTGACCGTCGCCGAGAACGTCGCGATCGGCTGGCGGATCGCCGGCACGCACGACCGGGAAGAGACCGCCGCGCGGGTGGCCGAGATGCTGGACCTCGTCGACCTGCCCCGCACGATGGCGGCGCGGCTGCCGGAGGCGCTATCGGGCGGACAACGCCAGCGCATCGGCGTCGCGCGCGCGCTGTTCACCGCGCCCGGTCTGATGCTGATGGACGAGGCGTTCGGTGCACTCGATCCCGTCACCCGCGATGCGCTCGGCCGCACAATGCGCGGCTTGCACGACCGGCTCGGGCTGACGACCATCCTGGTGACGCACGACATGGCGGAGGCGCTGCTGCTCGCGGACCGGGTGCTAGTGATGGCGCGCGGCCGGATCGTCGGCGATGCGAGCCCGGCGGCGCTGCTGCGCGGTGAGGGCGGTAGCGAGGCGCAGGCGCTGGTCGCGGTGCCGCGCGAACAGGCCGAGCGGCTGGCGAGGATGACCCGGGAGCCGGCGGCGTGAGCGGCGGCGTGGATGGCGCTTGGGCCCGCGTTCCCGCACTTGCCGGCCAGCACCTGCTGCTCGCCGCCGCCGCGATGGCGCTGGGCCTTGCGATCAGCCTGCCGCTCGGGCTGTGGTCCGCGCGCCGCCGCAGCGTGGGGCGGGCGGCGTTGGGGTTCGCGAGCCTGGTGCAGACGATCCCGAGTCTCGCGCTGCTCGCGCTATTCTATCCGGCGCTGTTGTGGCTATCGGGGCTGGTCGGGGGCGGCATTCCGGCGCTCGGCTTCCTGCCCGCGCTGATCGCGCTGACGCTGTATTCGCTGCTGCCGATCCTGCGCAATACGGTGACGGGGCTGTCGGGGCTCGATCCGGCGGTGATACGCGCCGCGGACGGCGTCGGAATGACCGGCTGGCAGAAGCTGAAGTGGGTGGAGGCGCCGCTCGCGCTGCCGACGGTGATGGCTGGCATCCGCACCGCCGCGGTGTGGACGATCGGCGCGGCGACGCTGTCCACCACGGTGGGCCAGCCGAGCCTGGGCGACCTGATCTTCGCCGGATTGCAGACGGAGAACTGGCCGCTGGTGCTCGCCGGCTGCCTCGCCGCCGCCGGGCTGGCGCTGGGCGTGGACGCGCTGCTGGGACTGGCGGAATGGGGCGCGCGGAGCCGGCGGCGGTGGCCGATCGTCGTGTCGCTCGCGCTGCTCGCCGCGGCGCTGATCGCGGCCGCCGCGCCGCTGCTGGGCGCTCGGCAGCACACCATTGTGGTGGGCGCGAAGAACTTCTCCGAGCAGTTCGTCCTCGCGCGCCTCATCGGCCACCGGCTGGAGCGCGCCGGCTACCGCGTCGAGTATCGCGACGGGCTCGGGTCGGCGGTGGTGTTCGGCGCGCTCGCGGGCGGCAGTGTCGACGTCTATGTCGATTATGCGGGGACGATCTGGGCCAACCAGATGCACCGGCAGGACACGCCGCCCCACGCCGCGCAGGACGCCGCGATCGCGCGCTGGATGCGGGCCAGCCATCATGTGCGGATGCTCGGCATCCTGGGGTTCGAGAATGCCTATGCCTTCGCGATGCGGCCCCAGAATGGACAGGCGGGCAGCGGCATCGCGAGCCTCGACGCGCTGGTCCCCGCCGCGCCGCGGCTCGCGCTGGGGGCGGACCTCGAGTTCCTCGAACGGCCCGAATGGACGGCGGTGCGGCGTGCCTATCCGCTGCGGTTCGCCTCGACGACGCCCTACAGCCCGACGTTCATGTACCGCGCGCTGGAGAGCGGGCGGGCAGACGTCATCAGCGCCTTTTCGTCCGACGGCCGGATCGCCGCGGACCACCTGACCGTGCTGACCGACCCGCGCGGCGCGCTGCCGGGCTATGACGCGATGTTGCTGGTGGGACCGGCGCACGCCGGGGACGCGCGGTTCACGGCCGCGCTGGCGCCGCTGGTCGGGCGGATACCCGTGGCCGCGATGCGGGAGGCGAACTACCGGGTGGACCGCGATGCCGACAAGCAGACGCCGGACGAGGCCGCGCGGTGGCTGGAGAAGAGGGTGGGGCTGGACCGTTAGCTCTGGGCCAATCCGCTACTCGCGCCGTTCGTGCTGAGCCTGTCGAAGCCTGTCCTGAGCGCCTGCCCTGGCAGGCAGTCGAAGGGCACCTGTTCCGCACGATACCTGTCCTTCGACAAGCTCAGGACGAACGGGGATTGGGGCTGAGCGGACGCCTGTCTGGTACCCGTATGCCTAAGCCGCCCGCCTCAGCTCCAGCCGGCTCCAGATCTCCGCCAGCGCATCCACCAGTTCGCGCATCATGCCCTCGTCGTGCGCGGGGCCGGGGGTGAAGCGCAGCCGCTCGGTGCCGCGCGGCACCGTCGGATAGTTGATCGGCTGGACGTACACGCCGTATTCGGCGAGCAGAATGTCGCTGATCCGCTTGGCCTTCACGGGATCGCCGACCATCAGCGGCACGATGTGCGTGCTCCCCGGCATCACCGGCAGGCCGGCGTCGGCGAGCATCGCCTTCAGCATCGCGGCGTGACGCTGCTGCGCCTCGCGCTCCTCGCTCGATGCTTTAAGGTGCCGCACGCTCGCCAGCACGCCCGCGACCAGCACCGGCGACAGGCTGGTGGTGAAGATGAACCCCGGCGCATAGGAGCGGATCACGTCGATGATCGTGCGGCTCGCGGCGATGTAGCCGCCCATCACCCCGAACGCCTTGCCAAGCGTGCCCTCAATGATCGTGATCCGGTCGGCCACCCCGTCCCGCTCCGAGATGCCGCCGCCCCGCGGGCCATACATGCCGACCGCATGCACCTCGTCGCAATAGGTGAGCGCGTTGTACGTGTCGGCGAGATCGCAGATCGCGGCGATCGGCGAGATGTCGCCTTCCATTGAATACACGCTCTCGAAGGCGATCAGCTTGGGCAGCGACGGGTCCTCGGCGGCCAGCAGCTCCTGGAGGTGCGCGAGGTCGTTGTGCCGGAACACCCGCTTCTCGCACCCGGAGTTGCGGATGCCCGCGATCATCGACGCGTGGTTCATCTCGTCGGAAAAGATGACGCAGCCCGGCAGGAGGCGCGCGATCGTCGCCAGCGTCGCCTCGTTCGAGACATAGCCCGACGTGAACAGCAGCGCCGCCTCCTTGGCGTGCAGGTCGGCGAGCTCATGCTCAAGATCGACGTGGTAATGGGTGTTGCCGCCGATGTTGCGCGTGCCGCCGCTGCCGGCGCCGACGTCGTGCAGCGCCTCCTCCATCGCCGCGATGACGCTGGGGTGCTGACCCATCGCAAGATAGTCGTTGGAGCACCACACGGTGATCGGCTTGGGGCCGTTGTGCCCGGCGAAGCAGCGGGCGTTGGGGAACTGGCCCTTATTGCGCAGGATGTCGATGAACACGCGATAGCGACCCTCGGCATGCAGCCGGTCGATCGCCTGGGTGAACACGCGCGAGTAATCGACTCGAGTGGGCACGGGAGTCGGGGCGGGGTGCGGGGCGGTCGTGATCGGCAAGACGCTGACATCGGTGGTCATGGCAGAGGTGTCTACCCCCGCGACCGGCGATTTTCCAGCGACTTTGGCTGCCGACACTGATCGACCGCAGCGATGGTGCGGACCGTCACAGCAGCTCGGGCTCGGCGAAGCCGCGCGCGGTGAGATGGGAAGCGGTCCGCCGCTCGCGCTCCCCCAGGCGCGTGAAGACCAACCGGTGCGGCACGCGCCCGGCCGGCCAGTCCTGGCCGGCGGTCAGATGCGCGACCCGGCGCGCGATGCCGGGGCCGCCGTCGACGAAGGCCATGCCCTCGGGCGCGACCGCGACCAGCGCGTCCCGCAGCAGCGGGAAATGCGTGCAGGCGTTGACGATCACGTCGATCCGCTCGCCGCCGGGCTGGTCGAGGAGGCCGTCGAGCTCGCCCCGCACACGATCGGGCGACGGCGCCTCTCCCGCCAGCGCCGCCTCCGCCAGCTCGACCAACGCCGCCGACCCGTGGCGCAGCACCAGGCAATCGGCTGCGAAGCGCGCGGCGAGGTCGTCCACATAAGGCTGGCGCACCGTCGCCTCCGTCCCGAGCACGCCGATGACGCGGGTATGCGACAACTCGGCCGCCGGCTTGATCGCGGGCACCGTCCCCACCACCGGCACGTCGAGCGCGGCGCGGACGGGCGCCAGCGCGATCGTCGACGCCGTATTGCACGCGATCACCACCAGCCGCGGCCTGAACCGCTCCACCAGTCGCCCGAGCAACGCCGGCACCCGCGCGGCGATCTCCGCTTCCGAGCGCGTGCCGTAAGGGAAGCCGGCGGAGTCGGCCGCGTAGACGATCGGTGCAGTGGGCAGCAGCGCCAGCGTCGGCGCGACCACCGACAAGCCGCCGACACCGGAATCGAAGAACAGGATGGGGCGGGCGTCCTGCATAGTCGTGCGAGTGCCGTGCCGACCCGCCACTCGTCAAGCGGCCCGCATCACCGCCGCCATGCCCAGTTGGCCGGCACGTGGTCGCGCCAGACTTTCGACTCATAAGCGACGTACTCGGCCTCGCTTACCCGGCCGTCGCCGTCCCGGTCCATCAACGCGATCCACCTCGCCTGCGCCTGTGGCCCGATCGCCCAGCGCGCGGTCGCGTCTCGCGTGGGATGCCGGCGGCCCGGCTTCTCATCGACGACGCCGACGCCGGCGACGGGCGCCTCGTGCGGCTCGACGAAGCCGGACCCGTCCTTGTCCATGGTGCCAAAGCTACTGCGCGCGAAAGCGGCCACTTCTATGGGGCCGGCACGACGCATCCGCATGTCAGCCGCGCTCTCGGGTGTGGGCGAGCCTGCGATTTGCGGACCCGGGGAGTCTGCGGGCAGGATCAGCACCACGTCGTTCGTGCCTGCACCCTTGGCGCTCGCAGGCACGGCTTGAGGGGGCTGCGAAACAAGCGTCAGCAGTGTTGCGACAAGGATCATGGAAACGGCTCCAAGGACAAGGGCGACCGGAAGCAAGCGCCACCGGTGCGGCGCGTCGGGTGCCGCCGATCCGTCCTGCGCCGCGCGATCTTCGCCGGGCAGGTCCGCCGGATAGGGTACCGTCACGCCATACCCCGCCGCCAACAGCCGCGCGGCGGCGAGTGAAGACGACACGCCCAGTTTCGCCCGCGCCATCTTCAGCCGCTTCTCCACCGCATGCGGGCTGATGCCGAGATCGATCGCCATCTCCTTGGCGGTCTGCGGCAGCAGACGGCGTCGCAGGCACTCGCGCTCGTTCTGAGTCAGCCGGGCGAGCGCCGCACGGCTTCGCTCACCCGCATCCAAGCCGTCGCCCTGTCCCGTCACGCGGACTGCGCTAGGCCGGGCGACCGCCGCTGCACAGGTACGGTCGGCTGGTACCGCTCAGCGCACCCCGTGCATGATGCGCTTGAGCAGCGGGGAGATCGCCAGCAGGATCGCGCCGGCCACGATCGTCAGGATGCCGCCGGTCCGGAAAATGTGCAGATAGGTATGGAGCGCGAGCTCGGGGTTGGTCACCTGCCCGCCCACCGTCTGCACCGCGGCGGCCTGGGCGGCGGCGCCGGCCAGATACTCGCCGGCCGAGAGCGACAGGAACCACACGCCCATCATCATGCCCACGATCCGCGCGATCGACAGCTTGGTTATCATCGAAAGCCCGACGGGCGAGATGCACAGCTCCGCGATCGAGTGGAGCAGATAGGTCAGCACCAGCCACCAGAGCGACACCTTGAACGCGGCATCGGCGGTGGCGCCGCTCGCCGCCAGCACGACGAACCCCGCGCCGACCAGTAGCAGCGCGATGCCGAACTTGATCGGGATCGACGGCTCCCAGCCCCGTCTGGCCAGACCCAGCCACAGCGCGCTCATGACGGGCGCGAACGCCACCACCATGATCGAGTTGAAGTTCTGCGTGTTCGCGGCCGACATGTGGAAGCCGAGGATCGACAAGTCGGTGTTGCGGTCCGCGAACAGCGTCAGCGACGAGGCCGCCTGTTCGAACAGCGTCCAGAAGGTGACGTTGAACACCACCAGGATGATCGCCGCCAGCATCATCTGGAACTCCGCCCTGGTCCCGACGCGCGCCGCCCAGATCGGGATGCCGACCACGGCGGCGAGGAAGGTCGCGAACAGGACCTTGCCCAGGAACGGCGTCGCGGCGAGATAGGCGAGCACGCCGCCGCCCGCGGCGGGCTCCGGCGTCGTCATCACGTTGCGGAACACGAGCCAGACGATCGCCGCCGAGGCGATCGCGAGCACATAGATCAGCAGGGCCGGGTCACGCCGCCCCAGCACCGGCGGGTTGCCGTAACCGGCAAGCCGCCCGCCGTCGAACCGCGTCATCGCCCAGCCGACCAGCAGCACCGCGGAGGCGAGCAGGAAACCCGCCCACCAGCCGACATGATCGATCATGAACGGCACCGCGAGCTGCCCCAGGATCGAGCCGAGGTTGATGCCGGCGTAGAAGATGGTGAAGCCCGCGTCCCGCCGCTGGTCTCCCGCCGCATAGAGCGAGCCGACGATGGTGGAGATGTTGGGTTTGAAGAAGCCGTTGCCGACCACGATCACGCTCAGCGCCAGCAGCATCAGGTTGGTGTAGAAGGCCGGCCGGTCCGCGCCGGCGCTGAAGTCACGTGCGGGCACCGTCCGCGCGACCTGGCCGCCCGGTGCCAGAAGCTGGACCGAGCCGTCGGGCAGGCCGTGGAGCGCGAGCGTCCGGCCATCGATCACAATCGTCTGCGGCGCGTCGCTGGTCGCGGTGACGGTCGCGGCGGGCGCCTGGCTGACGGGATAGCGCTTGCCCGCGATCGTCGCGTAAGGGCTCGCCTGGCTGCCGCCGAAACACAGCAGCAAGTAACCGGCCGCCATCACCAGCGCGCCGAACGTCACGGCGCGCTTGGCGCCGAGATAGCGGTCGGCGAGCAGCCCGCCCACGACCGGCGTCAGATAGACGAGGCTGAGATAGCCGCCGACGATCCCGCTCGCCTCGTGGTCCGCCAGCAGGAAATGCTTGGTGAGATAGATCACCAGCACCGCGCGCAGGCCGTAGAAGCCGAACCGCTCCCACATCTCGATCCCGAACAGCCGGCGGAGCTGCGGCGGGTGGCCGATCCACGTCTTTTGCGCGAGTGGAGTCACGTGGCTTATATCCGGCTCGGACCGGCTGTCCGCCGTCGGGGTGTCGACCATCTACCTACGCTCCCGTCACTCGGTGCCGTCGACCGCGGCGATGCGAGGACGATGAACTGGAGAGCGTAGCGGCTTGCGACCGGCTGTAAATGCCCGCCGCGCGGCGCTACAGGCGCGGCCATGACGTTCAACGACCTCTCGTCGCCGCTATCGGCGCTCGCCACCCGCCGCTCGGGTAAGCCGCGCGACCTCGTCGCCCCCGGGCCGGACGCGGATCAGCTCGCCCGGATCGTCGCGATCGCCGCGCGGACGCCCGATCACGGCAAGCTCGCGCCGTGGCGGTTCGTGACGGTAGGCGCGGACCGGCGCGATGCCTTCGCAGCGCTCCTCGCCCGCGCCTATATCGCCCAGAAGCCCGACGCCGGGCGGCTGGAGACGGAGGCCAACGACCAGTTCGCGCGCCAGGCGCCGGCGCTGGTGGTGCAGATGTCCTCGCCTCAGCCCGACAGCCACATCCCGCTGTGGGAGCAGGAGCTGAGCGCAGGCGCGGCCGGCATGAACCTGCTCCACGCAGCGCATGCGATGGGGTTCGCGGGCGGCTGGCTGACGACCTGGGCCGCTTATTCCGACGTGGTGCGCGATGCGTTTGGCGCCGCACCGGAGCGGATCGCCGGCTTCTTCTTCATCGGCACGCCCGGCCGCGCGCTCGACGAGCGGCCCCGGCCGGACATGGCCCGCGTCAGGACCGACTGGACGCCGCCAAGGTAGACCTGAAGGCCGATTGGTGTATTAAGGCAGCATGACAGCATATAACGGCGGGGACAGCCCGGTTTACCTCCGCCTGCGCGGCCTGGTGGTGGCGGCGATCCTGCGCGGCGAGCATCGCGAGGGCGACCAGCTGCCCTCCGTGCGCGCCTTCGCCGCCGAACATGGCGCCAATCCGCTGACGGTGGCCAAGGCGTATCAGAGCTTCCAGGTGGACGGCTATGTCGAGGTGCGGCGCGGCGTCGGCATGTTCATCCTGCCGGGCGCCGCAGAGCGCCTGCGCGTGGTCGAGCGCGAGCGCTTCGTGGACCGGTACTGGCCGCGCATCGCCGAGCATGCCGAGCTGCTGGGTATCGATCTTGGCGCGCTGATCGAGCGCGTCTAGCTCCTTCCCTCCCGCTTCTGCGAGATCACCTTACAACCCCGTCCATGCTGAGCTTGTCGAAGCACTGCCTTTCTTAGAAAGATAAGGACAGCCGCCTGCGGCGTCGCTCAGGACAGGCCTCGACAAGCTCAGGGTGAACGGAGTGGAGTAACGGACGCCAGGTTACGCCGCGAAGGCTTCGGGCTCCATCGCGTATAGAACCTCGGCGGTCGCTGTCGCCGCCGCCCGCAGTCCCAGCGCCTCCGGTACGATCTGGTCGAGGTAGAAGCGTGACGTCGCGCGCTTGGCGGCGCCGAACGGCGTCGCGGGGGCGACGCGCGCCTGCGCTTCCAGCAGCCAGCCGCACACCGCGACCGACAGCATCGTCAGGAACGGATAGCTCGCCGCCAGCCGGTCGTCGTGATCCGTCCCCGCCAGCCGGCGCCCGATGGCGTCGCACGTCTCGACCAGTGCCTTCAGGTCCGCATGCTCGGCGGTCGCAGCCATGTCGGTGATCAGCGAGCCGAACGCCGCGCCGTTGTCGAGGCTGAGCTTGCGGCCGACGAGGTCCGCCGCCTGGATGCCGTTGGTGCCCTCGTAGATCGGCGTGATCCGCGCGTCGCGGAAGAAGCGCGCGGCGCCCGTTTCCTCGACGTAACCCATGCCGCCGTGCACCTGGATGCCCAGGCTCGCGACCTCGTTGCCCAGATCGGTCGCATGCGCCTTGGCAAGCGGGGTCAGCACTTCGAGCCGCGAGCGGGCGCCGTCCTCACCCAGCGTCGCACGGTCGACCATGCCGGCGGCGTGGTACACCAACGCCCGCGCCGCCTGCGTCTGCGCGCGCATCCGCATCAGCATGCGGCGCACGTCGGGATGCTCAACGATGCGGACGGACTCGCGGCTGGCGCTGCCCGCTCGTGCGGACTGCACCCGCTCGAGCGCATAGGCGACCGCGCCCTGCATCGCACCCTCCGCCACCTGCACGCCCTGCAGGCCGACATTGAGCCGCGCGTTGTTCATCATCGTGAACATCGCGCGTAGGCCACCGCCCTCCGCGCCGATCAGCTCGCCGATGCAATCGTCGTGATCGCCGAAGCTTAGCACGCAGGTGGGCGAGGCATGCAGGCCCATCTTGTGCTCGATCGACACGACCCGGACGTCGTTCGCCTCGCCCGGCTCGCCGTCGGCGGTCAGCCGGTATTTAGGTACCAGGAATAGGCTGATCCCGCGCGTTCCTTCGGGCGCGCCCGGCGTGCGCGCGAGCACCAGGTGGACGATGTTGGGCGCCATGTCGTGGTCGCCGAACGAGATGTAGATCTTGGTGCCCTTGACGCTCCACTTGCCGTTGCCGAGCGGCGTCGCCCGGCTGCGCAGCGCGCCGACGTCGCTGCCCGCCTGCGGCTCGGTCAGGTTCATGGTGCCGGTCCACTCGCCGGTGGACAGGCGCGGCAGGTACGCCGCCTGCTGCTCGGGGCTGCCATGATGCGCCAGCGCCTCGATCGCGCCGACCGTCAGCGTCGGGCAGAGCGCGAAGCCCGTATTGGCGCCGCCCAGCGTCTCGAGCACCGCGGTCTGCAATGCGAAGGGCAGCCCCTGCCCGCCCCACTCCTCCGGCGCGCCGATCGTGCCCCAGCCGCCCTCGACATAGTCGTGGTACGCCTTGGCATAGCCCTCCGGCATGACGACGCCGGCGGTTGTCCACTTGGCGCCGACCGTGTCGCCGATCTTGGCGAGCGGCGCCCATTCGCCGGCGGCGAAGCCCGCGACGCCTTCCAGCACTGCCTCGACGACATCGTCGCTGGCCGCCGCGAAGCGCTCGCTGGCGGCGAGATGGGTCAGCCCAGCGCTATGCTCCAGCACGAAGCGCTGTTCGGCGGTGGGGGCGGTATAGGCCATCGGTTCGTCCTCTCGTATCGTCTCTGGAGTTCGATATAGCGCCCCATGATGCGTGCGCCAGTCGTCCTGCCGTTCGGCCCGGAAGCCATCGCCCGCGCGGCCGACCTGATCGCCGCGGGCGGGATCGTCGCGATACCGACCGAGACGGTCTACGGCCTCGCCGCCGACGCGGGCAGCGCGGGCGGGGTCGCGCGCATCTATGCCGCCAAGGGCCGGCCCTCGTTCAACCCGCTGATCGTCCATGTGCCCGATCTGGCGGCGGCGGAGGCGCTAGCGATCTTCGATGCCGACGCGACGGCGCTGGCTGCGCGGTTCTGGCCGGGGCCGCTGACGCTGGTGCTGCCGCTGAGGCCCGGCGCGCCGATCGCGACGGCGGTGACGGCCGGGCTCGACACGATCGCGATCCGCGTTCCCTCGCATCGCGCGATCCGCGCGCTCCTGGCCGCCGCCGGGTGCCCGCTCGCGGCGCCGTCCGCCAACCGCAGCAACGGCATCAGCCCGACGCGCGCGGCGCATGTCGTCGCGAGCCTCGGCAATGCGGTGCCGCTGGTGATCGACGACGGCGCCTGTCCCGACGGGGTCGAGTCGACCATCGTGCGTGGGCGCGAGATGCTGCGGCCGGGGCCGATCGCGCGCGACACGCTCTTTCCCGGCGAGAGCCGGGGGTCGGATACGGGCCGGTTGGAGGCTGGGCCGCGGCCTTCGCCGGGGAAGCAGGCGGAGGCTCGGATCACCGCGCCCGGCCAACTCGCCAGCCACTATGCGCCGAGCAAGCCGCTTCGGCTGAACGCCATCGCGGCCGCGCACGACGAGTGGCTGATCGGATTCGGCGCGGTACCCGGCGACGATACGCTGTCAACGACGGGCGACCTCGCCGAGGCCGCCGCACGCCTGTTCGACGCGCTGCACCGCGCCGACGCGAGCGACCGCGCGCGCATCGCTGTCGCGCCCGTTCCCGCGCACGGGATCGGCGAGGCGATCGCCGACCGCCTCTCCCGCGCAGCGCGCCCTTCCTTGTCATCCCGGGCTTGACCCGGGATCCCGCTTCTTCTTGGGCGGCGATAAGCGGGACCCCGGGTCGAGCCCGGGGTGACGAAGTAAGTCTCAGACGGTCGCCATCGCCTTCGACCGCGCGGCGAAGCTCTTGCGTAGCTTCTGCAGCTTGGGCGGGATCACCGCGAGGCAATAGCCATTCGTGCGGCCGGACGTTTCCCAATAGGCCTGGTGATAGCTCTCCGCGGGGTACCAGGTGCCGGCGACGGCATCCTGCGGCGTCTCGATCGTGGTGACGATCGGCTTGCCGGCGGCCGCCTGCGCACGGGCGATGGCGGCGCGCGCCTCGGCCTCCTGGCTCAGCGACGCGGGGAAGATCGCCGAGCGATATTGCGTGCCGACGTCGTTGCCCTGCCGGTTGAGCTGCGTGCCGTCGTGCGTCGCGAAGAAGATGTCGAGCAGGTCGGCGTAGCTCAGCTGCGCGGGATCGAAGCCGATCCGGATCGCCTCGGCGTGGCCGGTCGTGCCGTCGCACACGGACCGGTAATCAGGGTTGGGCACATGGCCGCCGATATAGCCGCTCTCGACGGTTTCGACGCCGATCACGTCCTTGAACACAGCCTCCGTGCACCAGAAGCAGCCGCCGGCGAGCGTTGCATAGTCGGTCATCATGTCGTCTCCTTCCCACCCATGTAGGAAGCGGCTACCGCGCTGCAAACGAGGGGGCGTGGATGATCGACGGTAAGGTGATGGTGACGGGCGGGGCAGGCTATATCGGCAGCCATGCGGTGCTCGCGCTGCTCGATGCGGGGCATGAGGTGGTGGTGGTCGATAACCTCGTCACCGGCTTCGCCTGGGCGGTCGATCCGCGCGCCACGCTTGTGGAGATGGCGGTTGAGGACCCGCGGATCGTCGACGTCCTCGCCGAGCATCGCGTGCGCGCGATCATGCACTTCGCGGGATCGGTGGTGGTGCCCGAGTCGGTCGCCGACCCGCTGAAATACTATCGCAACAACACCGCCGCCACGCGCAGCCTGATCGAGAGCGCGGTGACGGCGCACGTGCCGCATTTCATCTTCTCGTCCACCGCCGCGACCTACGGCACGCCGGCCAAGGTGCCGGTGGCGGAGAGCGACCCGACGGTGCCGATCAATCCGTACGGCATGTCCAAGCTGATGAGCGAGGCGATGCTGCGCGACGTCGCCGCGGCGCATCCGATCAACTACTGCGCCTTGCGCTACTTCAACGTCGCCGGCGCCGATCCCGAGGGGCGCTCCGGCCAGAGCACGGTGGGCGCGACCCACCTCATCAAGATCGCGGTGGAGGCCGCCACCGGCCGGCGTGACGGCGTCGGCGTGTACGGCACCGATTTCGACACGCCCGACGGCACCGGCGTGCGCGATTACATCCATGTGTCGGACCTCGCCACCGCGCACGTCGCCGCGCTCGACCTGCTGGTGGCGGACCCTGCGCGGAGCCATACGCTCAACTGCGGCTACGGGCGCGGCTTCTCGGTGCGGCAGGTGCTCGACGCGGTCGACTGGGTGACGAACATGCGGATCGAGCGCCGCATGGAGCCGCGCCGCGCGGGCGATCCCGCCGCGCTGATCGCGGACAACCGCGCGATCCTGGCGGCACTGCCGTGGCGACCGCAGCGCGACGACCTCGACACGATCGTACGCGATGCGCTGGCGTGGGAGCAAGTGCTGGCGGAGCGGCGCGGGTAGGTTTCCCCACGGTCGTCACCCCAGCGAACGCTGGGGTCTCTCGGATCGACGGACGTGCTCCATGACGGCGAGGTCCCAGCGTGCGCTGGGACGACGGATCAAGGCGACCACAGATGAAGGCGACGACGGATCAAGTTACCGGTTCGTTCGACTGCCGCGCAACTCCGAAGCGTCCCACACCGCACCCAGCCGCCACCAGCCCAGCGCCCACAGCGTGCCGACGCTCCAGCCGGTCGCCACGTCGCTCGGCCAATGCACCCCCAGATACACGCGGCTGACCCCGATCGCCCCGACCAGCGCCACGGCGAGCCCGACGACATAGCCACGCGCCGCGCGCGTCGTCACCAGCCGCGCCGCCAGCGCCGCCATCGTCAGATACACCACCGCGCTGTCGGTCGAATGGCCGCTCGGGAAGCTGCGCCCGGTCGCGTCCACCAGATGCGGGACGATCTCCGGGCGGGCGCGGCCGACGTGGCCCTTCACCAGCGCGACCAGCGCTGCGCCGCTGATCGTCGCGGCCAGCAGCAGCATCGCGGTGCGACGCCGATGCACCACCAGCAGCAGGCCGGTGACGGCGATCACCACCAGCGTCAGTACCGTCGGCCCGCCGAGCGCCGTCACGTCGCGCATCGCCGGCAGCAGCCAGGCCGGGCCGATCGGCGTGGCGGGGTCGCCCGGCCGCCGCAGCGCGAGCAGCAGCGCGCGATCGATCGCGAACGGCCCCGGGCCGGCGAACACCCCCACCAGCAGCACGAGCGCGAGGGCGCCAGCGCCGAGCCCGGCCGCCGCCGCCACGCCCGAAAGCCCGCGCGGGGACGGAACGAGCGCGGACCGGGGCGAGGGATCGGACGTGAGGGAGGAGTGAGCAGCCATGCGCTGTCCTGCCGTGGCGGCACGATGACGGCAATCGCGAACGCTCTCGACAGAACGCTCTCGACAGAACGCTCTTGGCAGGGCGCGAGGTGGACATATCGGCTGACCTCGCCCAAAGTGGGTGGACGTGGGCCAGAGCCGTGGTCCGACAAATGCAAGCCTAGCGGGCAGGAGAGACAGCCGTGAACCCATCGTCCGACACGATCGCCCGGCCCGACCAGCAGACGGCCGCACCGACGCGGCACGAGGGCCTGCTCGCCTGGGTGGACGAGATCGCCGGCCTGGCAGGCCCCAAGTCGGTGGTCTGGTGCGACGGGTCGGACGCGGAGTGGCACCGGGTGTCGGCGGAGCTGGTCGCGGCGGGCACGCTGGTGGCGCTCGATCCGGCGAAACGCCCCAACAGCTTCTACGCGCGCTCCGATCCGCGCGACGTCGCCCGCGTCGAGAGCCGCACCTTCATCTGCTCGGAAGCGGAGAAGGACGCCGGCCCGACCAACAACTGGCGCGATCCGGCCGAGACGCGCGCGCACATGGACGGCCTGTTCGCCGGCTGCATGGCCGGGCGCACCATGTACGTCGTGCCTTATTGCATGGGCCCGATCGGATCGGACAAGTCGTCGATCGGCGTGGAGCTGACCGACAGCCCGTATGTGGTCATGTCGATGAAGATCATGACGCGGATGGGCTCGCCCGCGCTCGAGATGCTGGGCGACGACGGGTTCTTCGTGCGCTGCGTCCACTCGGTCGGCATGCCGTTGGATGCGGGCAAGGCAGACGTGCCATGGCCGTGCAACGACGAGAAGTGGATCGTCCACTATCCCGAGACGCGGGAGATATGGTCGTACGGATCGGGCTATGGCGGCAACGCATTGCTGGGCAAGAAGTGCTTCGCGCTGCGCATCGCGTCCGTCATGGCGCGAGACGAGGGCTGGCTCGCCGAGCATATGCTGATCCTGAAGCTGACGAGCCCCGAAGGCGCGACGCACTTCGTCGCCGCCGCCTTCCCGTCCGCCTGCGGCAAGACCAACATGGCGATGCTGGAACCGACGATCCCGGGCTGGACAGCGGAAACGGTGGGTGACGACATCGCCTGGATGCGGTTCGGCAAGGACGGCCGGCTGTACGCGGTGAACCCCGAAGCGGGCTTCTTCGGCGTCGCCCCTGGCACGTCGCCGGTGACCAACCGCAACGCGATCGACTCGCTGTCGGCGAACGCGATCTACACCAACACCGCGCTGACCGCCGATGGCGACGTTTGGTGGGAGGGATTGTCCGACGCGGCCCCCGCCGGCCTGACCGACTGGACCGGGCAACCCTATGACCCCGCGAGCGGCAAGCCCGCCGCGCATCCCAACGCGCGCTTCACCGTGCCCGCCGCGCAATGCCCGTCGATCGCGCCCGAGTGGGACCGGCCCGAGGGCGTGCCGATCAGCGCCATCCTGTTCGGCGGCCGGCGCGCGAGTGCGGTACCGCTGGTGACGGAGGCGTTCGACTGGAACCACGGCGTGTACCTCGCGGCGAACATCGCGTCGGAGGGTACGGCGGCGGCGGAGGGCACGGTCGGCGCGCTGCGCCGCGATCCGTTCGCGATGCTGCCGTTCTGCGGCTATCACATGGCCGATTACATGGAACATTGGGTGCGGCTCGGCGCCGCGGCACAGTCGGACGGCAAGCAGTTGCCGCGCATCTTCCTGGTCAACTGGTTCCGCAAGAGCGCAGGCGGCAAGTTCCTCTGGCCCGGCTACGGCGACAACGCGCGCGTGCTGAAATGGATCGTCGAGCGGTGCGAGGGGACCGGCGATGCGGCGGATACCGCGATCGGGCGGCTGCCCGCGCCAGGCGCGCTCGACGTGGCGGGGCTGGACCTGTCGGCCGATGCGCTCGCGCAGCTGCTGACCGTCGATACGGCGGTGTGGCGCGACGAGGCGCGGGCCAGCGCCGACGATCTTCGCGCGCTGGGCGACCGCGTTCCCCCGGCACTCTGGCGCGAGCAGGAGGCGCTGGAGGATCGGCTGGTCGCGGCGCACTGATCGCCGCTCTTGCGCCTTCATTCGGCGGGGTACACGGCCTGATCATGTCCGCCGATCGCTCGCCACCCACGCCCGACGACTGCGATCGGCTGGTCGCGGCGCTGCGCGACGTCGCGGGCGGCGATCGAGCGGCGCTGGCGGCGCTGTATCGTGAGACCTCCGGGAAGCTGTTTGCCGTCTGCCGTCGTATCCTGGTGGACGGACACGACGCGGAGGAGGCCTTGCAGGAGACGTATCTCGCGATCTGGCGGCGCGCGAGCAGCTATGACGCGACGCGGGGATCGCCGACGACATGGATGGTCGTGATCGCCCGTCACTGCGCGATCGACCGGCTGCGCTCGCGCGGCCGTGCGCCCGCCGCGCCGATCGACGAGGCGGATAATGTGGCTGACGACCGGCCGAGTGCGTTCGATCTGGCCAGCGCCGGCCGCGACGAGCGCCGGCTTCATGATTGCCTGCGCGAACTGGCGGTGGGCGACCGTTCGTTCATCACGACCGCGTTCTTCGAGGGCGATTCCTATACAGCGCTCGCCACGCGCGCGTCGTTGCCGCTCGGCACCGTCAAGAGCCGCATCCGCCGCGCCCTCATCAAATTGCGCGGGTGCCTGGAATGAGTGTCGATCCCGCCACGCGCGACGAGGACGAACTGGTGGCCGCGGAGCTGGCGTTCGGGCTGCTCGATCCGGACGAGCGCGCGGTCGCCGAGCGCCGGCTGGCGACCGACCGCGACTTCGCCGCCACACACCGACGTTGGCAGGACCGCGCGGTCGGCCTGTTCGTCGACGCCGACGTGACGCCGCCGGACGCGGTCTGGGCCGCGGTTACCGCTCGGCTGCCGGCCAACGACGTCGCGCCGGGCACGCGACGCGTGCGGCGATGGCAGTTCGCCAGCGCGGCGGCGGCAGTGCTCGCGATCGGCTCCACGACCGCGCTGCTGCTGCGGCCCGGCTCGCCACCGCGCGTCGGCCCCGTCGCGCGAACCGCGCCGCGGCCGCTCCTGGCGGTGCTCGCCTCGCCCGACCGGCCCGCCGCCGTCGCGATCGCTTACGACCCCGGGACGCGGCGGTTGACGGTGCTGCCGTCGCGCCTGACCCCTGGCACGCAAGCAACCGAACTGTGGGTCATCCCGGCGGGCGGCACGCCGCACGCGCTTGGCGTGGTCGCGGCGGACGGACCGGGCGCAAGAGCCGCGCCTGCCTCCGCCGCCGGGTTCATCGTGCCGGGCGCGACGCTGGCGATCTCGCTCGAACCGCCGGGCGGCTCGCCGACAGGTGCTCCGACCGGGCCGGTGATCCTGACCGGCAGTTTGGCCATAACTTGACGCAGGTTACGCATCTGCTTGGCCGTCCCGCTCGTATTCGTGACGTGCCTGACACGAGGCACAGCAAATCTAGGAGACTGCCCGTGACCGGACGTACTGTTCGAGGTGCCCTGACGGCCCTCGCCCTGATTGGCTCGATGTCGTCGATGACGATGGCGGCGACCAACCCCAAGGTCGGCGGTGCCGCGATGTACCCGACCAAGACGATCGTCGAGAACGCCGCCCAGTCCAAGGACCATACGACGCTCGTCGCCGCGGTGACGGCCGCCGGCCTCGCCGACACGCTGTCCGGTCCCGGCCCGTTCACGGTGTTCGCGCCGACCAACGAGGCGTTCGCCAAGCTGCCGGCGGGCACGGTCGACACGCTGCTGCAGCCCGCGAACAAGGCGACGCTGACCTCGATCCTGACCTATCACGTCGTGGCCGGCACGATGACGTCCAAGACGATCGCCGCCGCGATCAAGGCCGGGCACGGAACGGCCACGCTGACGACCGTGCAGGGCGAGCCGCTGACTGCGACGATGAAGATGGGCAAGCTCGTCCTCACCGACGCCAAGGGCGGCATGTCGACGGT
>NZ_CAXSHM010000009.1:88490-91839 GCF_964237335.1 uncultured Sphingomonas sp. | reverse complement strand
TAACCCCTCTGAATCAGCGATCGCGCTCATCCGCAAGGGGGTGAGTAATTACGAACTTTCGACTGGATGACCCGTATCGGTGCAATGTATTCCATAGCGACGACTATATCTATCGCCAGTGGTCACGGTTTTTCGAAGTAATAGAGATTTTGCCGCGCGCCTCAGATGCTCAGGCAGTGGTGGTATTGCGCCGGCAAGATTGACTATCTGGCAGTGGTAGCGTTGTGCGCCTTGTTCTCGAGTCTGCCTTACGTAGAGTCCCATTGCCTTGGCGGGAAGGCAGAACTTCCATCCTCAACCAATCCCGGCATCTTTGATGCAAAGCTCAAAAGCTATGCATCAGGGCAGGGAAAGTCGGGATCTACGCGCTCTCGTGATGTATATATCCGATGCGCAACGGGTGCATGATCCACGGCTATGCGTTGGATGGTCTGCCGCGCTTTACGCGAAACGCTGCGTCCCTCATCCCGCGATCGGTCGCTACGCGCTCGTCGCGCTGCTTCAGGCGGCCTTCTAGCTTCGGATCGCGCGTTATATCGTCGATCGTCGACGGTCGTTGCTGGTGGACGACGGTGTGACGCTGACTATCGGTCGGCCATCGCGGCGACATGACGCGAAAGGGGCGACGCCATCGCTGGCGTCGCCCCTTCTGGCGGGTCGTCACGGGAGCAAGTCCCGTGACGTCAGACGGCGCAAGGCGCCGCTGGCCGGCCTTGCGGGAAGTGCGCAACAGCTTTGCTGCCGCGTCTCTCCCGCTTTCGGCTTACTTGATCTCCACCGTCGCGCCGGCAGCTTCCAGCTGCGCCTTGATCTTGGCGGCCTCGTCCTTCGACACGCCTTCCTTGACGGCCTTGGGCGCGCTCTCGACCAGGCTCTTCGCCTCGGTAAGGCCGAGCGAGGTGATCACGCGGACCTCCTTGATGACGTTGATCTTCTTGCCGCCGTCGCCGGTCAGGATCACGTCGAACTCGGTCTGCTCCTCGGCGACCGGCGCGGCCGGGCCACCGGCGGCAGGCGCCGCGGCGACGGCGGCGGCGGCCGAGACGCCCCACTTTTCTTCGAGCAGCTTGGAAAGCTCCGACGCCTCGAGGACGGTAAGCTGCGACAGCTGGTCAACCAGCGAGTTCAGGTCTGCCATGTGCTTCTTCCTTGTTTGTTATGCCAGCGCACGCTGGCATCTCTTCATTGTTGAGCGACTCCAGCGTTTGCTGGGGTGACGAGTATCTTCAGGCGGCTTCGGTTTCCGCCACGGCGCCTGCGTCGGCGCCGTTCTTCTCGGCATAGGCGGACAGCACGCGCGCGATCTGCGCGGCCGGAGCCTGTGCGATCGTCGCGAGCTTGGTGGCAGGCGCCACCAGCAGGCCGACGATCTTTGCCCGAAGCTCGTCGAGCGAGGGCAACGTCGCCAGCGCCTTGACGCCGTCCACGTCGAGCGCGGTGGCGCCCATCGCGCCGCCGACGATCTCGAACTTGTCGGTCGTCTTGGCGAAGTCCACCACCACGCGCGCGGCGGCCACGGGGTCGATCGAGCTGGCGAGACCGACCGGCCCGGTCAGCATGTCGCCGAGCGAGAGATAGTTGGTGCCGTCCAGCGCGATGCGGGCGAGCTTGTTCTTCGAGACCTTGTAGGCCGCGCCGGCTTCCCGCATCCGGTTGCGCAATACCGTCGACTGCGCCACCGTCATCCCCAGGTTGCGGGTGACGACCACCACGCCGACCTCGGAGAAGGTCTGCTTGAGCTCGGCGACGGCTGCGGCTTTTTCACCACGATCCATGCCATTCTCCACTTGGGGCGGACCACCGGAAGGCGGCACGCCCGGTTACCGGCGTAGCGACAGGCCACGTCGACCCCGGCGAGGCAACGAGCCGCACCGGATCAGTCCAGCGATGGGGAATGGGTGCGCGAGGAAATTGCCCCCGACGCAAGCCGGCACGCAGCCGGCGATCCTGTCCCCGCCTCGGCGGGGAATTAAGGCCTCCGGAGAGGCCACCCGCTGTCTCGGACGGGTCCGGCGGGCGCGATGCCTGTCGGACGTTGTTTGGGCCCATAATGGACAGAGGCGGGACCGTCAATCATCCGCTGTCGCCCTCACCCTTCCGCGCCTGATGGCGCTCCCTCCCTCTCCCGCCGGGAGAGGGAAGGGGCCCGCCGGCGCAGCCGGTGGGAAGGGTGAGGGCGATGGATCAAGCTACACCCGCACCGCGCCCGCCTCCCTCACATCCGCCAGCGTCGGCCAGCCGTTCACCGCCATCAGCAGGTCCGCCTCCGCCAACAGGCAGCGCAGCACATGCGCGGCCCCGTCGGCGCCGCCCAGCGCCAGGCCATAGCTGTACGGCCGACCCACCCCCACCAGCGAGGCGCCCAATGCGACCGCCTTCACCACGTCGGTGCCCGATCGCACGCCCGAGTCGAAGAACACCGGCACGTCTCCGCATACCGGCGCCACCTTGGCCAGGCAGTCGATCGCCGCGACGCCGCCGTTCGCCTGGCGCCCGCCGTGGTTGGAGACGTAGATCGCGTCCGCCCCGCCGTCGATCGCGCGGGCCGCGTCGTCGGGGTGGCAGATGCCCTTCAGCACCAGCGGCAGGCTGGTGAGCGAGCGGAGCCACGGCAGGTCCGCCCAGGTCAGCACCCGACCGAACGTCGCCGCCCACGCGCCGATCGCCGCGCGGGGATCCTCCTCGGGCGGCTTGGCGAGGCGGCTGCGGAAGACGGGGTCGGTGAAGTAGTTGGTGAGCACATGGCCGCGCAGCTGCGGGAAATTGGCGACGTTCAGGTCGCGCGGGCGCCAGCCGGTCACCCAGGTGTCGAGCGTCACCACCAGCGCCTTCGCGCCGGCGCGCTCGGCCCGCGACACGAGGCTCGCGGCCAGTTCCTCATCGCGCGGGCAATAGAGCTGGAACATCGCCGGTGTCGTGCCGCATGCCGCCGCCACCTGTTCGACCGGATCGTTGGACAGGGTCGAGATCGCCAGCGGCACGCCCGTCACCGCCGACGCGCGCGCCGCGGCCAGGTCGCCGTGCCCGTCCTGCGTACAAAGCCCCGTCACGCCGATCGGCGCCATGAACAACGGCGATGCCAGGTCCATCCCCAGCACCCGCACCGACAGGTCGCGCTTGCCTGCATCCACCAGCATCCGCGGCACCATGCCCCAGCGCGCGAACGCGTCGGCGTTCCACCGCTGGGTGTGCTCGTCGCCGCACCCGCCCTGGACATAGCCGAGCACCGACGGCGGCATCGCGGCGGGGATGCTGGCGGTCGGGCAGCCCGTGCACTGCGTCTGGACGGGGCGGCGGCTGTCCGCGGAGGCGCTGGACATCGACCACTGCCTGCCCTGGTCGGCCTGGC